>DATCXD010000476.1:0-2497 GCA_036566005.1 Micromonosporaceae bacterium
GGCGGGCGAGCGGCTCACCGATGCCATCCGCTACGGCGACGGCGAGACCGTGCACGCCAGGGCGGCCGCGCCGGCCGGATGAGCAGGCACCAGATCAGCACCGGATGCGCGACACCGCCGACCGGCGACTAGCATGAGCCGAACCTCCATCACACGCCCAGGAGTGCTCTGGTGATCACCGCGATCGTCCTCATCGACTGCGTCAACGACGCGATCCCTGAACTGGCGGAGACGCTGGCCGGCCTGTCCGGCGTGAGTGAGGTCTATTCGGTCGCCGGCGGCGCGGACCTGATCGCGATCGTGCGCGTGCGCGAGTTCGACCAGATCGCCGAGGTCATCGCGAACGGCATCTCCAAGGTGCCCGGCGTCGTCAACACGGACACGCACATTGCCTTCCGGGCCTACTCGCAGCATGACCTCGAAGAGGCATTCTCGATCGGTTTCGGCGCCGAGTAGGCCACTGCGCGACGCGCAAGGCCCGCCGAAGCTACGCGCAACACCTCCCCGAGGCTGCGCGCACGGCATGCCGACGCTGCGCGCCAAGGCACGCCGACGCTGCGCGCACGGCGCGCCGAGTCCGCCATGATCCACCGCGGCGGACGATTTACGGTCGCCAGCGCGGCCTCAATCGTCCACTACGGTGGATCTTGCCCAATGGGGCTGAGTCAGCCGGTCTAGACATAACGTCCGAACCACTCGAGGATCGCGTCGAAGCGAGCGATCCGGTGCGACGGCAGGCCGCCGCGGGACAGCTCGTGGCCCTCGCCGGGGAAGACGAGCATCTCGGTCGGGACGCCACGCTGGCGCAATGCCACGTAGAGCCGCTGGCCCTGTTCGATCGGGCAGCGCCAGTCCTGCTCGGAGTGGATGATCAGCATCGGGATCTTGATGTCGTCGACGTACGTCAACGGCGACTGCCGCTGCTGCTGCGCGACGTCGGTGCCGTAGAGGTCATTGCCGAAGAACCAACCGATGTCCGACGAGCCGGTGAAGCTGTCGATCGCGTTGACCGCCCGCTCGGAAATGGCTGCCTTGAAGCGGTGCCCCTCGTGCGCGGCCAACCACGTCGTCATGAACCCGCCGTGCGACCCGCCGAGCACGCCCAGGCGTGAACCGTCGAGATCGGAGTTCGCCGCGAGCGTCGCGTCCAGGATCGCCATCAGGTCGACGGTGGACACCTCGCCGACGTTGCCGATGACCGCCCGGCCGTGCGACTGGCCGTAGCCCGACGAGCCGCGCGGGTTCGTGTAGAGCACGGCATAGCCGGCGCCCGCGTACACCTGGGCCTCGTCGAAGAGCTGCCAGCCGTACTGGGTGAACGGGCCGCCGTGGATCATGAGTAGCAACGGGTGCGGCCCGTCGCCGTCCGGCCGGACCAAGAAGCCGTGCACCGGGTAGCCGTCCGGTGCCGTCGCGGTCACCTCGGTCAGCGGCCGGACGGAAACCTCGGCCCGGTAGTCGGCACTCCAGTCGGTCAGCACGCGTTCGGTGCCGTCCGGCTGCCGTACCACGACGTCGCCCCAGGTCTGCCCGTCCGCGACGGTCGCCACGAGCAGCAGCCCGGCGGCCGTCGTAGTGGCATCGACCGCTTGTAGTTGGCGCTGGCCGTCCATCAGGATGGTCGGCTCGCCGCCGTCGAACGGGACCAGCAGCACGTCGACCGCGCCGCGATTCTCGTTGAGGAACAACACACCCTGCGGCGTCACGACCATGTCGCCGTCGCCGTGCGCGAAGTTGTACGTCTCTTCGTCGGTGATGCGCGTCGCGTCGCCGCCGGACAGCGGCACGGTCCACAGCGACGTGTTGAGCGACACCGCGTTCAGGTTGCCCGGCCCGATCGTCGAGCCCAGGAACACGATCGACGATCCGTCCGGCGCGAAGTGCGGCGATCCGACCGACAACCCGCCGGAGGTCACCGACCGCACATCCGTGCCGTCCGGCTTGCAGACCCAGATGTCGCTGCGCAGATCATCCCCACGGGTGTCGTGGCCGGCGGCCGCGTACGCCAGGAGATCGTCGACGGGACTCCAGGCAACGTCACCGTGGTCCACATCGCCGCTGGTGATCTGCTGGTCACCACCGTCGAGGTCGGCGATCCAGATCTGGCGGGGCCGGTCGAAGAGATACCCGACGCCGTCGACGCGGTAGCGCATCTTCGTCAGGCGCCGGGGCGGCTCCTTCTCCGGCGTGGTCTTCTCGACCGTGCCGTAGCGGCCTTCCTCGGGCTCGCGGGCGACGTACGCGATGCGCTGGGAGTCGGCACTCCAGACCGGCTCGCCCGCGCCGAGCTTACGATCGGTCAGCTTGCGGGCATCGCCGCCGGCGGTCGGCATGATCCAGATCTGTGGCTTGCCGGCCTTACCGGCCGCGTCGCGCTCACTGCGGACGAACGCGAGCCACCGGCCGTCGGGCGAGTAGGCGGGCGCGCTGTCGCTCCAGGCGTGGGTGAGCTGCCGGCTCGGCGAACCGTCGGTCGGGACGAGCCACAACTGGCTGG
>DATCXD010000486.1:0-3098 GCA_036566005.1 Micromonosporaceae bacterium
TTCCAGGACCGACCGACCGGGTTCCAGGACCGACACACCGGGTTCCAGGACCGACCGACCGGGTTCCAGGACCGACCGACCGTGCTCTGCGGGTGAGTAACCGTGCCCCGGAACCGATACCGTCGCCGCGCGGCGGTCGACCGGCGTCAGGGGTAGGAGAGTTCGGCGGTCCCTCGGCACGTGTGAGGTGACCGTCGCGCCGGCGGCGATCGCATCGAGCGTGGCGGCCATGTCCGGGTAGTGGTCGAAGCCCAGCACCGCCGATGCCTCCGGCAGACTCTCGGCCAGCTCGCGACCGTAGCGCTCGGCCATGCAGCCGGTCGCGACCACTTTCGCGCCGGTGTCGGCCGCCGCGAGCAGCGTGTCGATCGAGTCCCGCTTCGCGCTCTCCACGAAGCCGCACGTGTTCACGAGCACGACGTCGGCATCCGAACCATCCGTCGTGACCGTCCAGCCGCCCTGGGTCAACCGCGCCGCGAGTTCCTCCGAGTCGACCTCGTTGCGGGCGCAGCCGAGGGTCAGCAGGGCGACCCGTCGGGGCGCGCCGACGCCCCCGCCCGGGATGGCTGATCCGGCGGCGTGCGGGGCGGGGGAAGGCAGGTTGGACGGCACCTACAGAGGGTACCTAGCGGCGACGACGTATCAGCACGGCGCTATACGAATACTCAGGGTGACATTCACAACCCGTCAACAGTTCCGGAACCGAACTGGTTACGCGACCCGCATGGTCGAGCGGGTCGCCGTCGCCGGGGCCAGCCCGATCGAGCGGCTCAGGTGACCGGCTCAATCGACCGGCGCCCCGCGCAACGAGTCGAGCACCTCGGCCAGCTCGTCTGGTTTGATCAACACGTCGCGCGCCTTAGACCCCTCGGACGGGCCGACGATGCCGCGCGACTCCATGAGGTCCATCAGGCGGCCGGCCTTGGCGAAGCCGACGCGCAGCTTGCGTTGCAGCATCGACGTCGACCCGAACTGGCTCGTGACCACCAGTTCGGCCGCTTGCAGCAGCAACTCGAGGTCGTCGCCGATGTCCTCGTCCGGCTTGCGCTTGCTCTCGGCCGGCGCGGCGAACACCTCTTCGCGGAACTCCGGTTCGCGCTGGTTCTTGCAGAACTTGACGATGTCGATGATCTCCGACTCGGCGACCCACGCGCCCTGCAGGCGGATCGGCTTGGACGCACCCATCGGCAGGAACAGCGCGTCACCGCGACCGATCAGCTTTTCCGCACCCGGCTGGTCGAGGATCACGCGCGAGTCGGCGAGGCTCGACGTCGCGAACGACAGCCGGGACGGCACGTTCGCCTTGATGAGACCGGTGACGACGTCGACGCTCGGCCGCTGAGTGGCCAGCACCAGGTGGATGCCGGCCGCGCGGGCGAGTTGCGTGATCCGGACGATCGCGTCCTCCACGTCGCGCGGCGCGACCATCATCAGGTCCGCGAGCTCATCAACGACCACCAACAAATACGGGTACGGAGTGATGACGCGCTCGCTGCCGGGCGGCGGTTTGATCTGACCGGAGCGGACCTTCTTGTTGTAGTCGTCGATGTGTCGCACACCGGCCGCCGCCAGGTCGTCATAGCGCATGTCCATCTCGCGCACGACCCAGTCCAGCGCGTCGGCCGCCTTCTTCGGGTTCGTCACGATCGGCGTGACGAGGTGCGGGATGCCCTCGTACGACGTGAGTTCGACGCGTTTCGGGTCGACCAGGAGCAGCCGGACCTCGTCCGGGGTGGTCCGGGCCAGCAGCGACACCAGGATCGTGTTGAGGCAAGAGCTTTTGCCGGCACCGGTGGCGCCTGCGATCAAGATGTGCGGCATCTTGGCGATGTTCGCGACGACGTACCCGCCTTCGATGTCCTTGCCGAGCGCGACGGTGAGCGGGTGGTGGTCGGAGTTGGCCAACCGCGAACGCAGCACGTCGCCGAGCGCGACGTTCTCCCGGTCCAGGTTCGGCACCTCGATGCCGACCGCGCTCTTGCCCGGGATCGGGCTGATGATCCGCACGTCGGGCGACTTCACCGAGTAGGCGATGTTGCGCGACAGCTGGGTGATCCGCTCGACCTTGACGCCGTGCCCAAGCTCGACCTCGTAGCGCGTCACCGTCGGTCCGCGGGTGAACCCGGTGACCGCGGCGTCGACATCGAACTGGTCGAACACGCCGGTCAAGGCGGCGATCACGTCGTCGTTCGCCTTGCTGCGGGCCTTGGGCGGCTCGCCGGCGCCGAGCATGGTGGACGGTGGCAGCTTGTAGTCGCCGTCGGTGAGCACGAGTTGCTCGGCCCGCAACGGCACCGGCGAATGCTCGGGAGCCTTACGTGACCGGCTGGGTCGCGGCAGCGAGATGGTCTCGCGGGCGGAAATCGGATCGGGGTCCTGCGCCGATTCGATCAATGCGCCTCGCGGCTCCGCTACGCTTCGGCTGCCCGCCAGCGGCAACGGGCGGCGATCGAGGGCGTCCGCGACGTACGCCGACTGGCGTCGCCGGCCACTCGAACGCCGACGGCCACTCGCCGGCAATTCGTTGTCGTAGTCGTCGAAGTCGTCGTCGGCGGTCTCGTCATAGTCGGCCGGTGCGCGACCCCCGACGCGACCGAGCGCCATGTCGCGGAGCTGGGCCAACCGCGACGGGATCTTGTTGATCGGTGTCGCGGTCACCACCAGGATGCCGAACGCCGTCAACATCGCGAGCACCGGCACGGCGACCCACGGGCTAACCGCGCGGGCGAACAGGTCGCCGGTCAGCCGGCCGAGCACGCCGCCGGATATCGAAATGTCGAACCGCTTGTGCGCGTGCAGAAACAGCAGGCCGCTCCACCCGGCGAAGATTGCCGACCAGCCGACGATGCCGCGCCCGTGATGCTCCTCCGGTTCCTCGGGATGCCGCATCATGCGGATCGCCGTGATCAGCAGGATGAGCGGCAGCGCGACCGCGGCCGCGCCGAGCAGCAGCCGGGCGAATTCGTTGATGTCCTTGCCGACCACGCCGCCCTGGTCGAACCACACGGCCACGGTGAGTAGCAACGCCATCGCGAAGGCGAGGAGCGCGGCTCCGTCGCGCTGATGTTGCGGGTGCAGGCCCCGCGCCGTGGCCGCCT
>DATCXD010000493.1:0-6144 GCA_036566005.1 Micromonosporaceae bacterium
AGCAGCGCCTGGATGCCGGTGTCGGCGGCCAGCGCGACCCCGCCGAGGAAGCCGTTATGCGTCAACGAGATGAGCAGGCCCTGCAACGGCACCATGACAAGCCAGTCGCCACCGAACATGACGAGTTCCGCGCCGAACAGCCGCCGGAAGTCACGATTGCCGGTAAGGACCGACCACGGTGTCGACACGCGACGAAACGTTACCTGGTGGGTCCCGTTGGGACGGGGATGCGGACCCGACTTTCCTGAGTCGTCGCTCAACCCAGGGCGGTCAGGCGAGGTCGAGAGCGCGGGCGGCGGCCAGCACGTCCGCCGTCACCGTGGTGGGTGCGGGTGCGGTGGAGATCGCCCATTCCGGATCCTTGAGGCCGTGGCCGGTGACCGTGCACACCACGCGCCCGTCGGCCGGCAGCAGACCGCGTTCCGCCGACTGCAGCAGGCCGGCCACGCTCGCCGCGCTGCCCAACTCGACGAAGATGCCGACCGTGCGGGCAAGCATCCGGTACGCCGAGAGGATCTCCCGATCGGTCACCGCGGCGATCAGGCCGCCGGACGCATCCCGGGCCTCGATCGCTTTGGTCCACGATGCCGGATTGCCGATCCGGATCGCGGTGGCGATGGTCGACGGCTCGGCGACGATGTGGCCGGACACCAACGGCGACGCGCCGGCGGCCTGGAAGCCGTACATCTTCGGGGTTTTGGTCGCGTTCCCGGCGGCCAGGTCCTCGGTGTAGCCCATCCAGTACGCGCAGATGTTGCCGGCGTTGCCGACCGGTATGCAGTGGATGTCCGGTGCCTCGCCCAGCGCCTCGACGATCTCGAACGCCGCGGTTTTCTGGCCGTGCAGGCGATCGGGATTGACCGAGTTCACCAGCGACACCGGGAAGTCGACCGCCAGCTTCGACGCGAGCGCTAGGCAGTCGTCGAAGTTGCCGGCCACCTGGAGCAGGCGCGCACCGTGGACGAGCGCCTGGGCGAGCTTGCCGAGGGCGATCTTGCCCTGCGGCACCAGGACGGCGCACATGATCCCGGCCCGGGCGGCGTAGGCCGCCGCCGAGGCGCTCGTGTTACCGGTCGAGGCACAGATGATGGCCTTCGAGCCGTCCTCGACGGCCCGGGTCACGGCCACCGTCATGCCGCGATCCTTGAACGAACCGGTCGGGTTCGAGCCCTCCACCTTCAGGAAGACTTCGCAACCGGTCCGCGCCGACAACGCCGCCGCCGGTACGAGCGGCGTGTTGCCCTCATAGAGCGTGACGGCCTCGGTCTCCGGGCTGACCGGCAGCCGCTCGCGATAGGCGTCGATCACCCCGCGCCACGGACGGCGGAGGCCGGTGTCGTTCATCGCGAACTGTCCCCCTCGACCCGGAGCACGCTGGCCACCGAACGGACTACGTCGAGGGCACGCAGGTCCTCGACGGTGGCGCGGAGCGCCGCGTCCGGTGCCGTGTGGGTGACAATCATCAGCTGCGCGCTGGCGTCCCGACCGGACTGCCGTACGGTTGCGATCGACACGTCCTGACGAGCGAAGACGTTCGCGACGGCGGCCAGCACGCCGGCGCGGTCGGCGACGTCCAGGCTCACGTGATAGCGCGTCGACACCTCGCCCATCGGTCGCACCGGCAGCGCCGCGTAGGACGACTCGCTCGCGGCACGGTGTCCCGCGATCCGGTTGCGGGCGACGGCGACGATGTCGCCGAGAACCGCACTCGCCGACGGCGCCCCGCCGGCGCCGCGACCGTAGAACATCAGTTGACCGGCCGCGTCCGCCTCGATGAACACCGCGTTGAACGCTTCGCCGACACTGGCCAACGGATGGGATCGGGGAATCATGGCCGGATGTACGCGTACGGAAACGCCGCCGTCCGTCCGGGTCGCGATGCACAGCAGTTTGATCGTGGCACCCATGCTGTGCGCGCTCGCCATGTCCGTCGCGGTCACTTCGGTGATGCCCTCGCGATAGACGTCAGCAGCGGTCACCCGCGTGTGGTACGCGAGCGACGCGAGGATCGCCGCCTTGGCCGCCGCGTCGAACCCCTCAATGTCGGCGGTCGGATCCGGTTCCGCGTAGCCGAGTTCGGTTGCCTGCTCGAGCGCCTCCTCGAAGCCCATGCCGGATGCGTCCATGGCGGAGAGGATGAAGTTGGTGGTGCCGTTGACGATGCCGGTGACGCGAGTGATCCGGTCACCGTGCAGCGACTCGCGCAGCGGCCGCAGCAGCGGGATCGCTCCGGCGACCGCCGCCTCGTAGTAGAGGTCCGCGCCGCCCTCGGCGGCGGCGTCGTGGATCGTTCCGCCGTCCTCGGCCAGCAGCGCCTTGTTTCCGGTCACCACGCTCTTGCCCGCGCGCAGCGCCTCGGTCAGCCAGGTCCGCGCCGGCTCGATGCCGCCGACGACCTCCACGACGATGTCGACGTCGTCCCGCTTGACGAGGCTCAACGCGTCGCCGGTGAACAGCGAGCGATCGAGGCCGAGATCCCCGCGGTCGCGGCTCGGCCGGCGGACCGCCACACCGACGAGTTCGAGCGGTGCGCCGATGCGGGCGGTCAGATCCTCCGCCTGCTGATGCATGAGCCGCACGACCGCCGACCCGACCGTGCCGCAACCCAGCAGCGCGACTCGTACCGGCTGTGCCATCGCCTGCCTCCCATGCCCTCGATCAGGTCGTTCCACGGCGCTACCTGGCAATTGTGCCCGCCCCCGCGCCGGCCGCCGCCGGGGGCCAGGTGGTAGCTCGATTGATCAACCGACGTCGAGCGCCAGCAGATCCGCCTCGGTCTCCCGCCGGACGATCACCCGGGCTGTTCCATTCGTGACCGCGATCACGGCCGGGCGAGGCACGTGGTTGTAGTTGCTCGCCATACTGCGGCCGTACGCGCCGGTGCCCGGCACAGCGAGCAGGTCACCGGGCCGGGTGTCGGCCGGCAGGAACTCATCTTTCACGAGGATGTCCCCCGATTCGCAATGCTTTCCCACCACCCGGGCAAGCATCGGTGGCGCCGTCGATCGGCGGCTCGCGAGGGTCGCGCTGTGGGCCGCTCCGTACAGCGCCGATCGGATGTTGTCGCTCATCCCACCGTCCACCGAGACGTACGTCCGGATGCCCTCGACGTCCTTGACCGTGCCGACCTCGTAGAGCGTGAACGTCGAGGCACCGATGATCGCGCGACCGGGCTCGATCGACAGGTGCGGCACGGGCAGGCCGGATGCGGCGCACTCCTCGCGAATGACCTCGTCGATCCGTCCGGCCAGTTCGGCCGGCGTCGACGGCCGGTCCTGCGATGTGTACGCGATGCCGAACCCGCCGCCGAGATCAAGCTCGGGGAGGTCGACTCCGTACGTGTCCCGCACGGTCGCCATCAGGGCAAGCACGCGGCGGGTGGCCAACTCGAATCCGCCGGTGTCGAAGATTTGCGACCCGATGTGCGAGTGGAAGCCGCGCAACTCCAGGACGCCGGCGGACAGGACCGCGTCGACGGCCGCCATGGCAGCCCCGCTCGCCACCGAGAAGCCGAACTTCTGGTCTTCGTGGGCGGTCGCGATGAACTCGTGCGTGTGGGCTTCGACGCCGACGGTGAGGCGGATCAGCACGCGCGGTCGCGTACCCCCGCGGGCGCGTCCAATGGCGGTCAACCGTTCTATCTCGTCGAACGAGTCGACGATGATCCGACCAACGCCGGCGTCGACCGCTCGGGTCAGTTCGTCGACGGACTTGTTGTTGCCGTGCAACCCGATCCGCTCGGCCGGCATGTCGGCGGCCAGCGCGGTCGCCAGTTCACCGCCGGAACACACGTCGAGCGACAGTCCTTCGCTCGCGATGATGCGGACGATCGCCTTGCTTAGGAACGCCTTTCCGGCGTAGTACACGTCCGCGCCGGCGAATCCGGCCCGGAACTCCCGGCACCGCGCGCGGACGTCGGCTTCGTCCAACACGTACGCCGGGGTGCCGAATTCGCGCGCGAGGTCGTCGATGCGTATGCCGCCGACGGTCAACACGCCGTCCGCGCCGCGCGCGACGCTGCGTGGCCAGAAGTCGGGCACGAGCGCGTTGACATCGGCCGGCGGGTGCAACCAGTCGGGCGCCATCACCGCGGCCGCATGAACGCTGGTCACATGCGCTCCGGGGCGGACACGCCGAGCAGATGCAGGCCGTTGACGAACACGATCCGGGCCGCCTCGACGAGCCACAGGCGAGCGCGAGTGAGTTCGGTGACCGGATCATCGCCCTGTGGCAGCACGCGAGCAGCGTCGTAGAACCGGTGCCAGGCGCCGGCCAGATCCTCCAGATAGCGCGCCACCCGGTGCGGCTCGCGTAGCTCGGCCGCGGTCGCCACGACATGCGGATATTCGGCGAGCGCCTTGAGCAGATCGGCCTCGCGATCGTGCGAGAGCAGCGACGGATCGAAGTCGTCGCCCCGCGTAGCGCCGAGGTCGGCCGCGTTGCGCAGCAGGCTGGCGATGCGGGCGTGCGCGTACTGCACGTAGAACACCGGATTGTCGTTGCTGCGCCGGGTCCACACGTCGAGGTCGAGGTCGATCGGCGAGTCGGCGGAGTAACGCGCCAACGCGTAGCGGGCCGCGTCCACTCCGATCGCGTCGACGAAATCCTCGAGTGTCACCACGGTGCCGGCGCGCTTGGACATCCGCAGCGGTTGCCCGTCCTTGGACAAGTTGACGAGCTGCCCGATAAGGATTTCCAGGTTCACGTCCGGATCGTCGCCGAAGCAGGCCGCCATGGCGCGCATCCGGCCGATGTAGCCGTGGTGGTCGGCGCCGAGCATGATGACGACCTTGTCGAAGCCCCGGCTGCGCTTGTCGAGGTAGTAGGCGCAGTCGGCGGCGAAATACGTCCAGACGCCGGCACCCGAACGCCGGACGACTCGGTCCCGGTCGTCGCCGTAATCGGTCGTGCGCAGCCAGGTGGCACCGTCCTTCTCGAACACGTGCCCGCCAGCGGTCAACCGTTGCAGCGCAAGGTCGAGCTCACCGCGGTCGTGCAGGGACTTCTCGTTGAAGAACGTGTCGAAGTGCACGCCGAACGCGGCCAGCGACGCCTTGATCTCGTCGAACATCAGCGCGATGCCCTCGACCCGGAACACCTTCGTGGCTTCCACGGCCGGGAGCGTTAGGACGTCCGGTGCCTTCGTGACCACCTGCGCGGCGATGTCGTCGATGTAACCGCCGCTGTAGCCGTTTTCCGGAACCGGCTGGCCGGCCGCGGCCGCGTGGAGCGACTCGGCGAAGCGGTCGATCTGGCCACCCGCGTCGTTGAAGTAATACTCGGTCCCGACGTCCGCGCCGGCCGCCCGCAGCACACGCGCCAGGGCGTCGCCTACGGCGGCCCACCGGACGTGCCCGATGTGCAGAGGGCCGGTCGGGTTGGCCGAGACGAACTCCAAGTTGATCTTCTGTCCGGAGAGCACGTCGCTGTCGCCGTAGGAGTCGCCCTCGTTGACGATCAGGCGCGCGACTTCACCCGTCGCCGAGGCGTCGAGTCGGATGTTGAGGAAGCCCGGTCCGGCGATCTCGACACCCTTGATTCCGGCGGTCGCCGCGAGCCGGTCGGCGATGCCTTGAGCAAGATCACGCGGCGCAAGGCCGACCTTCTTCGCCACCGACAGCGCCAGCGTCGACGCATAATCGCCGTGCTCCGGGCTGCGCGGACGCTCGACCGCGGTCGATTCGGGCAACGCGGAAGGGTCGAGGCCGCGCTCGGTCAGGAGGGCGCGGGCCGCGGCCAGGATGGTCTCGGCGAGGTTGGCGGGAGTCACCGATCCATGCTATCGAGGGTAGACTCGCGCACCTGACGGCGACCGGCGTGATTATCACGATGCGGACGCGCCCTCCCCACTCGCCATCCCACTTCGACCAAGAGGCCCCAGTGAGCATGATCTCCCCGCAGGGCGGCAACAACAGCCAGTCGGGCAAAGTCCGCATCAAGCGCAAGGCCGTCGCCGGAGCCGGAAAGCCGCCCGCCGACGACGACGCCGCTTCGAAACCCGAGGACACTTCAAAATCCGCGGGTACGGATACGGGCGCGGCCAAGTCCACCGGGGCGAAGTCCACCGGGGCGAAGGCGGCTGGGGCCAAGTCCGCTGGAGCCAAGTCGACGGGCGCCAAGGCCACACCGGGCGCCCGCAAAGCG
>DATCXD010000495.1:0-9232 GCA_036566005.1 Micromonosporaceae bacterium
CGGCCCACACGGCCGCGTACAGCGCCGCTGCGGCCGCGCTCGCCACAATCCTGGCGTTGCCGGTCGCGCTCTACACCGTGCGTCGGGGCGGTCGCGCCGCCGCGATCCTGCAACGCAGCACGCTCCTGGTGCAGGCGCTACCGGGTCTGGTGATCGCGCTCGCCGCGGTGTTCTACGCGATCCACTACGCTCCCTGGGTCTACCAGACCCCGGGACTGCTCGTCGTGGCGTACGCCATCCTCTTCTACCCTCTTGCGTTCGTCGCCGTACGGGCATCGGTCGTCCTCGCGCCGCCACGCCTCGACGAGGTGGCCAGGTCGCTCGGCCGCCGTCCGGCCGCGGTACTCGCGCGCGTCACGATCCCGTTGATCGCGCCCGGCCTCGCCGCCGCCTTCTGTCTCGTGTTCCTGACCGCGGTCACCGAGCTCACCGCCACGCTGATCCTGGTGCCGACCGGCGTGGAAACGTTGGCCACGCAGTTCTGGGCGTATCAGCACGACGCGTCCTACGGCGCCGCGGCACCGTACGCCGTGGCCCTGGTCGCGATCGCGGCGATTCCGAGCTACCTGATCGGCCGATGGTTCGACCGCCTGCCGTCGCGGCGGTCGACGGGTGTTCCATCGACTGTCGCTCCATCAACCGGAGTGGGGACGGCCGCATGACCGGCTTCGACGTGCGGGGCGTGCACAAGTCGTACGGCGGGCACCGGGTGCTGCGCGGCGTGGACCTCGTTATCGAGACCGGTTCGCTGACGGCGATCCTGGGCGCGTCCGGCAGCGGCAAGACGACGCTGCTGCGCGTGCTGGCCGGTTTTGAACGGGCCGACGCCGGCAAGGTCACCATGGACGACCGCGTCGTCGACGACGGGCACCGGCACGTCGCCCCCGAGCGGCGCCGCGTCGGGTACGTACCACAGGAAGGCGCTCTCTTTCCACACCTGTCCGTGGCCGGAAACGTCGCGTTCGGCCTCGACCGGACCGCTCGCCGGGGCAGCCGGGTGAACGACCTGCTGGAGTTGGTCGGGCTGGCCGACCTCGGCCACCGCTATCCGCACCAGCTCTCCGGCGGCCAGCAGCAGCGGGTGGCGCTCGCCCGCGCGCTCGCCATCAACCCCGCCATGGTCCTGCTCGACGAGCCGTTCTCCTCGCTCGACGCGGCGCTGCGGGCCAGCGTACGGGCGGACGTCGTCACGGCGCTGCGCACGGCCGGAGCGACCGCGTTGCTGGTGACGCACGACCAGGACGAAGCGCTGTCGATGGCCGACCGCGTCGCGGTGCTGCGCGACGGCGTCATCGCCCAGATCGGTGCGCCGCAACAACTCTATGACCGGCCGGCCGACGTCGACCTCGCCAGTTTCCTCGGTGAGGCCAACGTCGTGCCGGGTCGCGTCCAGGACGGCCGGATTCACACCGCACTCGGCGTACTCGCGCTGCAGAACGGCTCACCGCCCGGGGTCGAGGGCGTCGCCGGACTCGCCGATCGGGCGGCCGTGGCGATCGTACGGCCGGAGCAGATCCGGGTGGCCACCCGTCATGAGGTTGGCCATCGATCGGTCGACACGGCCTCCGCGCCGGCTGGCGTCGCCGGACTCGTGCAGGAGATCCACTACTTCGGCCACGACACGGTCATGCTGGTACGGCCGGCCGACGGCGGCACTCCCCTGCGCGTGCGGATCGCCGGCGCCGGCCATGTCCCCGCCGGAGCGACCGTCACGTTGACCGCACTCGGTCCCGTAGCGGCGTTTCCGGCCCCGTCGCCGGCGGGAAACGCGGCCGCGATTCCGGACGTGTCTGTCAACGGTGACGCGGCGACCGCCCCAGGCAGAGCGTGACCGCCGAGGGCGAAGCGACGACCGCCGACCGCGGGCCGGCGACTGCCGACGGGCCGCTCAGGCCGTGAGTTCGGCAGCGGCCGCCGCGATGTCGTCCATGTCACCAGCGGCCGGCACCCACGGGAGCTTCAACGCGTCGCGGACCGGATCGTCCAGGTAGCGCGGTATCACGTGCAGGTGGAAGTGGAACACCGTCTGCCACGCCGCCGCGCCACAGCTGTTCAGCACGTTGACACCGTCCGCATCGAGCCGTTCGACGACCCGACCCGCGACCCGCTGTGCAGTGAGCGTGCACGCGATGAGGTCATCCGCATCGATCGTGTGCAGGTCGCGGTGGTGCCGCTTCGGAACGACCAGAACGTGCCCGCGCGTCGCCGGGCTGATATCCATGAATGCCAGGGTCCGGTCGTCCTCGTCGACCCGCGTCGACGGGATATCGCCTGCGACGATCTTACAGAAGATGCAGTCGGGATCGGTCATGGCGACAGGCTACCGATCCGCTGCCCGTCGACGGCAATCATGTGGTTGTTGCTGGTCCAGTTGCCACCAACGCGGCACCCGGTATCGATGACCCGATCAGCCGCGCGGGCCGGCACCGACCGCTGCGGGCTCGTGCTGGTCGCTGGTGTCGGGTACGACGTCACCTGCCGCAACGGCTTTCCGCCGGCGCCGGGAAGCGTGCCGTACCGGAGGATCTGGTCAGTTGACCCGTGACCGCAGGAACGTCCCGATCTGCTCGGTGGCCGCTGCCGCTTCGGGGGTGCCAAGCGTGCTCTGGTAGACGTGGGGCAGGCCCTCGCCGACCTCAAGGGTGACGTCGACACCGGCCTTGGCCGCTGCTGTGGCCAGGCGTTCGGAGTCGCTGAGCAGCAGATCGGCCGTGCCCACCTGCACCAGCATCGGCGACAGCCCCGCCAGCGAGGCGAACAGCGGCGACGCCAGCGGCGTCGTAGGGTCAGCACCGGCCAGGTAGTCGGAGCTGAACTGGCCGAGCAAGGCGGGCGTCAAGATTGAATCCTGGTCGACGCGCTCGCTGATCGACGCCCCCGAGTTGGTCAGGTCGACCGTAGGAGACATCAGCACGGCGGCGGCCGGCGATGCCTCCCCGGCGTCACGCAGGGCCACAAGCAGGGCGACGCTGAGCCCTCCGCCGGCTGAGTCGCCGGCGACCGCGATTGAGTTTGCGCCCACGTTCTGATCGGCCTGGAGCCAATGCCAGGCGGACAGGACATCATCGAACGCGGCAGGGAAGGGATGCTCGGGGGCCAGGCGATATTCGGGGAACAGGACCCGCATTCGGCCGGCCCGTCCCAGCCGGGCGGCCAGCTCGCCGTGGCTGCGCAGCGACCCGAATACGTAACCTCCTCCATGCAGGAAGAGCAGCACCCGGCCGGTGTCCGCGCCCGGGGCGTCAAGCCAATGGGCCGGCACCCCGCCAGCGACTACCTCCGTCACCAACACGTCGTCGGGTATCGGATAAACGCGGTCCGCCGGGGCGAATGCCGCGCGCCGCTCCTCCAGCGAGGGAGCGACCTGCCCGACCGCTGCGTTGCGACGATCCCGTTCGGCATCGATCGCGTCGTGCATTGCCTGGCTTGGCATGGCTCGATCTCCCTATGACATGGGGCGGCCTATCTCATCGAGCATGCGCCGGCCACGGCCACCATCTGCCCCGATCCGTGCTAGCTAGGCGGCCGCAGCTGCGCGAGTTCGGCGCGAGGGCGAGGAATAACGACGGATGCCGGTGGCGAGAGTGTCGATGATCGTGAGATGGCGGGGCGGAAACGGGTACGGCAGCACCATGACGCCGACGGCAACCGCGAGCAGCGTCGCCCACACCGTCTTGGTAATGAACAGGTTGGCGACGCGTTCGATGTTGGCCGTCACCCGGCGACCTTCCGCGACGACCTCGGGCTGCTACGGCAAACGGATGCTCTGCGGATGGTGGAAGTAGTCGGTCGGGTCGTACCGCTGCTTGACCTGCTGTAGTCGCGCGTAGTTGGCGCCGTAGTAAGCGTGCTGCCAGTCGTCGAGGTCCTCGTCCGCGTAGTTCTGATACACCTCGTCGGACAGGTACGGCCGCATCGAGTCCATCAGCCCGTCCACCCACGCGATGCCGGCCTCGGTCTCGTCATCCCGTTGCCACAACGAGATCGCGGAGATATAGAACATCCGCGACCGGTGGACGAACGCGGTCGCGTCGGCCGGTACGATGCCGACGGCGCCGCCGCCGAGCAGGTCGAAGCGGATCATTGTGTACCCGGACGGAATGCGCCGGAACGAGTCAACAATGCCGGCGAACGCGTCGTCGTTGAATCCGTCGTCGCTGAAGTACCCGCCGCGCCACTTCAGTTGCAGGCCGTACCGGATCTCGTCGCCGAGCGCGGTCTGCAGGTCCCAGTACGACATCGACTCGAGTCCGTCGAACACCGGCTGGCCGAGCGACCGGATTGGCGCCAGCGCGGCCTCGGCCTCGTCCGGCGGGCCGATGTACAGGCCGTACAGGACGATGATCTGCTCACCTTCCGGGTACGGATCGGTAGTGAGCGCCATGTAAAACGACAGTCGGTCGTCCTCGTGCCCGACGTACAGGTCGCGGTAGAGGCGCAGCACGTCCTCGGCCTGATCGATCGGCCACGCGATGACACCGCCGTACACGGCCTTCGGCACGAGATCGAGGCGGTACGTCAGATCGGTCACCACACCCAAGCCGGCGCCACCCGCGCCGCGCAGCGCCCAGTACAGGTCTGGATTCTCGTCCTCCGACGCGCGTAGCACATTGCCGTCGGCGTCGACCACGGTTGCCGCGAGGATGTGGTCGCAGGCGAGCCCGAAGCGGCGACTCAGAAGACCGTACCCGCCGCCGAGGCTGTAGCCGGAGATTCCGACGGTCGGGCACTCGCCGCCGGGCGGTGCGTACCCGTGCACGAGTCCCGCCTCACCCTCGGTGCTGAAGCCCAGGTATGACAAGCGGTCGATATCGCGCCAGCTGCATCCGGCGCCAGCCACGACGGTACCGGTGGCCGGGTCGAACGAGACGTTCTTGAGCCCGCCGACGTCGACAACTACGCCACCGTCCGCCAGCGAGAAGCCGCACGCGTGGTGGCCGCCGCTGCGTACCGAGATCGGCGCACCCGCGTCGCGCGCGAAGCGTACGGCCGCGACCACATCGGCCGTACCCGCGCAGCGTGCGAGCACCTCCGGCCGCCGCCGCACACGCGTGTTGAACAGCACACGGGCGGCCTCGTAGCCGGGATCGGCGGGCGTGACAAGCGAGCCGTGGAACGTGTCCCGCAACGACGAAAGATCAAGGCGCATCCCGACATCCTAAGGTCAACCACGCCGATCCAGGCATGTCAACCTAGGCGCGGCGCGGGGACCCAACCCCGATGGGCAGTTCGGGCTCGTGCGCTCCGGCCACACGGCGAAGCCGGCTTTCGTCACGGATCGGGACCTCATCGACTAGCCAAGCCTGCACCTTGCACTCTTCTTGACCACCGTGGACCTCTGATTGGAGGGAGGGGCCACTCGTCCGAGTGGCCCCTCCGCTGCGCGCTGATGGGCAGCTAGACTCCAGGCTGGCAATTCAACTGGTGCTCTCCTGTGGTGGCGCGGCCTCGGGAAGGTGTTCCAGCTCCCTCGCGGGGTCCGTCCAACTGGACGGCGCTATTCGCAGAAGACACGCACTTTGGCGTCGGGCTGGTCGACCTCCACGGTCATCTCGTCGAGGTGCTCGACGAGCGCCTCGAGCTGTTCGGGCTTGAGCTGCGTCAAGTCGAACGGCACGCCCGACTTGTTCAGTTCGGCGTTGGCCTGGCCCAGTGCCTGCGGCGGGATAAGGGCCGCCAGACGTACGCCGGCCCGCAGCAGCTGCAGCGGCACGCGCACGTTGACCCGCTCGGGCTCGCCCTTGTCAAAGGCGTCCACCACGACCCGTAGGTACTTCGCCTTGCCCTTCGGCCGGGCGTCGAGATTCGACGCCGCCGGCGGCTGATCCCGTTCAAGCGCGGCGATGAGCTGCTCCGCCTGCTCTGCGTTGATCTTGCCTTCGGCCAGCATGTCGAGGATGTCCTTGCGCTGTTCGTTCATAAGAAGCTCTCCTATCGGATAGTTACGAGCACAGCCGTGCGACCTTGCTCGATGTCGACCCGGGTGCCGGACAACGCGGAGACGATGCGCCAGCCGGCGCCGAGTGCCCGCACTACATTGACGCGGTAGACGAGGCACGCCACGGCCGCCACCACTACGGCCAGGACCAGGACCGGTGAGACCACGAGCACTACGGGAAGTACTGGGACCCAGATCCGGATGGGACGACGGTCGGGACGTTTGATCCGGGCGGTCAACAACTGCGGTATCACGTGCGACCCTCCAATTCGGACAATGCCTGCTGTGCGGTGATCTCGCCGCGGCGCAACCGATCGATGATGTCGACCCGCGAGGGCGCCGGATCGATCTCGACGAAGTCGAGTGTCTGCGTGATGCGGTTCAGTCGTGACTTGATCGTCGGGTAGCTCACCCCGAAGGTGCGCTCCATCTCCTTGATGGAACCGTGGCACCGCACGAATGCCGTGACGAAGACCTGATCCTCGACGTTGAGCTGAGCCAGTTGTGGTAGCTCGAACTCACCGTCGATCGCGATGCCGCTGCCGGTCAGGCGCACCCGCTCGACGACGAACGGCTGGCCCCGGGTCAGGTTTGTGAGTTCCTGCCAGTCCATCGCCTCTTCTGTCATATCTAAAGTTGTATCGGATATCATCTTAATTTTCAAGATGTCGATCTTAATTTTCTTAACCCTCGGCTGCCTTCCTGGCCCGCCGTCCCGCCGTCGCGGCCACGCCGCTTCCGCCGCCGTCGATCTCGGGCGGAACCGCGTAAGTGGATTTCCAGGCAGGCGACATCGCCCTAGATCAACGCGAAGGGAAGTCCCTTGAGCGAGCGCTCCGGCGGCCTAGCGGCGCGACGACGAGATCCAGGGCGCTGTCGGATCGGACGAGCGCCGCCAATGAACGATCCGTGCTGAAACTAGTGTTTGCATATAGCACGAAGTGGGAATCGGGCCGATAACGGCATCAACTCTCAGAGGACGGTCCCCATGAACGAACACATCAGGCAGGACCCGCCTGCACCTCGCGGCGACGAGGCGACCGCGGCCGGAGTAATGGATCCGCCCCAACAGAAGCCGCGCGGCGAAGTGGCTGGCACGGCCGGAGTGATGGATCCGCCCGAACAGGAACCACGCGCTGACGGGACGACCGACACGGTTGGAGTGATGGATCCGCCCCAACAGAAGCCGAGCGATGTCATGCCCGACAATCGGGCCGCCATAGATGGGGCGGCAACCGATGTGATGGCGCCACCTGCGGAACGGCCGGAAACTGACTGAACACACGCGCGCCGAAAGCGATCCGACCCATCAGTCCAACCCGAGCGGCCTGCGGAGGACGCGACGCGGTCACGCGTCAGCGTGCATGGCCGGCGTCAGCCACCAATCGTTTTCGGTGGGTTCACCGACGGCGTCGTTGAGGGCCTTCAGTGCCGCGGCCACATGGACGTGCGCGCTGGCAGGGATGCTGTCGACGACACGGGCGAGTTCGGCCCGCCGGTGCTCGGTCACTCTCGCCACCAGCTCACGGCCCGTACCGGTCAGGCTGACCTTGACCTCGCGCCGATCAGCGGAGGTCCGGTAGCGGCGCAGCAGCCCTTTACGGACCAGCCGATCACACATTCGGGTAGCGGTCGACGGCGCGACGCCGAGGTCTTCGGCGATGTCGATGATCCGCTGCGGACCCTGTGAAGCCAGGAGCACCAGTGCCCGTGACTGCGGCAACGTGACATCCGGGTCGATGTCGGCCAGTGAACGGTTCGCGATGGCGACCATCGCGCGGCTGGCCACGAGGAGGGCGTCCACGACCTCGGACCGCGCCGTCGTGACTGGTAAATCACTAGGAAGCACAGGCCAATTATTGCGTCAAGCAACGATCGAGCCAACGGCCGACGGTACTGAGTGCCAACGGCTGCGAAGAATCGGCAGCCGGAGGAAGGCTGACCGGTCGACGGTCCTCGCCCAGCGGGAAAGTCGTCACGGAGCCCGCCGAGATGTTCGATCCTTGACCGTCGGGTACGCACTGTACGAGATGCGCCGCCGCTGGCGGCGACGCAATGGATGGCGGGCCGGGCGGGCGCGCTGGCGGTTCCGTACTGGCCGCTGGAGCTGGGCATACCTTTCTGAGCTAGACCGACGATGCGGGTGGTGATAGTGGCCAGCGCAGTGGTTGAGGCCGGTGCGTCGGGTGGAGGCCGGACCCAGGGGCACCGCCCCCACGGTCGGCCCGGGCGGCTGCCGGATGCTGCAGCCGACATGCCGCGGGTCCTGCGTGAATATGCACTCATCGCGGACGGCGAACGCGGCGCGGTCATCGGGCCATCCGGCGATCTCGTCTGGCTGTGCACACCCCGGTGGGACAGCGACGCGATCTTCAACGCTCTCATCGGCGGGGCAGGGCACTACACCGTCACCCCCGCCGACCGGCACGTGTGGGGCGGCTTCTACGAGGAAGGCTCGCTAATCTGGCGCAACCGCTGGATCACCGACACCGGCCGCATCGAATGCCGCGAAGCCCTAGCCTTCCCCGCCGACCCGCACACCACGATCGTGTTGCGGCGTATCGAACCACGCGACACCCGCGCCCGAATGCAGATCACCCTCGACCCCCGCGGCGGCTACGGTACGACCCCGATGGCCGACCTGCATCGCGACGGCGGTGCGTGGACAGCCCGAGTCGGCCCTTTGTTTGTGCGCTGGAGCGGCGTACCCGATGCACATGCCGACACCGCCGACGGCGCCACCGCGCTCACCGCCAACCTCGACATCGACGCCCGCAGTCACCACGATCTGATGCTCGAGATTTCCGACCAGTCCCTCGCCGCCGACATGCCGAACCCGGACCGATTGTGGCGCGCTACCGAAACCGCGTGGCAGGATGCGGCGCCACAGTTGCACGATGTCCTCGACCCCCGCGACACCCGCCACCACTGTGCCGTGCTTCGCGGCCTGACCTCGACCGGCGGTATCGTCGCCGCCGCCACCACCAGCCTGCCCGAACGCGCCGAAGCCGGCCGCAACTACGACTACCGCTACGTGTGGGTCCGCGACCAGTGCTACACCGGCCGCGCGGCCGCCGCCATCGCAGCGCTGCCACTGCTCGACGACGCCGTCGGACTCGTCGCCGACCGGATCGTCGAGCACGGCGACCGGCTCGCCCCCGCCTACACCACCGCCGGAGCGCCGGTCCCGGACCAGCACCGGCTTGACCTGCCCGGCTACCCGGGCGGCGACGACATCGTCGGCAACCGCGTCAACCACCAATTCCAACTCGACGCCTACGGCGAGGCGCTGCT
>DATCXD010000523.1:0-5539 GCA_036566005.1 Micromonosporaceae bacterium
CGCGGGCCGGCGACAAGGGCCCGGACGCGAACCTGGGGCTGTGGGTACGCAACGACGAAGCCTACGACTGGCTGCGCGCGACGATCACCACCGATCGGCTGCGCGAGTTGCTGCCCGAGACGGCGGAGCTCGCGATCGACCGGCACGAGCTGCCGAACCTCCGCGCGCTGA
The DNA here is from genome assembly GCA_036566005.1 of Micromonosporaceae bacterium. GTDB lineage: Bacteria > Actinomycetota > Actinomycetes > Mycobacteriales > Micromonosporaceae > DASQPR01. Next base: position 172 of record DATCXD010000523.1, read on the forward strand.
ATTTCGTGCTCCACGGCCTGCTCGGCGACGGCGTCGGCGGGTCAACCCGCTTCGATCCACAGGCGAAGGCGCTCGGCGAACTCGTACGCGCGCGGGTTGTCGACATGCCGGCGGAGCTGGGATGAGCAACCCCGGCCGGAAGCCGTTCGATCGCTCGCGTGTCGGTCGCGATGCCGACTCGTTACGCCTGGTGGCAGTAGCAATTCCTGGACCAACCCCCCGCGTCCCCGCATTCCCAAGGTCGCCGCGCGCCGCCGCGACGACCCGTGAAGGGCGGCAACCATGCCGATCTTGAGCACAACCGTCGACGTCGCCGCGCCGTCGTTCGTCGACAACCGAGCCGCGATGCTCGACCGGCTGAGCGAGCTCGAACAGGCGCTCGACGCAGCACGGGCCGGCGGCGGCGAAAAGTACGTGACCAGGCACCACGCGCGCGGCCGGATGCTGCCACGTGAGCGCATCGAGTTGCTCATCGACCGGGACACGCCGTTCCTGGAACTGTGCGCGGTCGCCGCGTTCGCGACCGACTTTCCGATCGGCGCAAGCATTGTCGGCGGCATCGGCGTTGTCGAAGGCGTCGAATGCATGATCATCGCGAACGACCCAACCGTACGTGGTGGTGCCATCAACCCGTACTCCCTGCGTAAGAGCAATCGGCTCGGTGAGATCGCGGCCGCGAACCGGCTGCCGCTCATCAACCTGGTCGAGTCCGGCGGCGCCGACCTGCCGACGCAGGCCGAGATCTTCATTCCCGGCGGACGAGCGTTTCGCGACCTGACCCGGTCCAGCGCGGCGAAACTGCCGACGATCGCCGTCGTGTTCGGCAACGCCACCGCCGGCGGGGCCTATCTGCCCGGCATGTCGGACTACACGATCTTCGTGAAGGATCAGGCCAGCGTGTATCTGGCCGGCCCACCGCTGGTGAAGATGGCGACCGGCGAGGACACCGATGACGAGTCGCTCGGCGGCGCGCAGATGCACGCGACCACGTCCGGGCTGGCCGACTTCCTGGCCGCCGACGAGCGCGACGCGATCCGGCTCGCCCGCCGGGTCGTGGCCAGGCTCAACTGGGTCAAGGCTGGTCCGGGTCGGCGACGCGTCCTCGCGAGCGAGCCGAAGTACGACGTCGAGGAACTGCTCGGAATCGCGTCGGCGGATCTGCGTGTGCCGTTCGACCCGCGCGAGGTGCTGGCCCGCGTCGTCGACGGCAGCGACTTTGACGAGTTCAAACCGCTATACGGCACCTCGCTGGTGACCGGGTGGGCCGAGGTGCACGGCTATCCGATCGGCGTTCTCGCCAACGCGAGCGGCGTGCTGTTCAGCGAGGAGTCGCAGAAGGCGGCGCAATTCATCCAGCTCGCCAACGCCTCCGACACGCCACTGCTGTTCCTGCAGAACACGACCGGATACATGGTCGGCGCGACGTACGAGCGCAACGGCATCATCAAACACGGCGCCCAGATGATCAACGCGGTGGCGAACTCGACCGTCCCGCACATCACGGTGAACATCGGAGCGTCCTACGGCGCCGGGAACTACGGCATGTGCGGGCGGGCGTACGAGCCGCGGTTCCTGTTCGCCTGGCCCAATGCGCGCTCGGCGGTGATGGGGGCGCAGCAGCTCGCCGGCGTCATGTCGATCATCGGTCGGCAGACCGCGAAGGCGGCCGGCCGGGATTTCGACGCCGACGCCGATGACGCGCGGCGGCAGGCCGTCGAGGCGCAGATTGAGGAACAGTCGGCCGCCCTCTTCCTGTCCGGCCGGGTGTACGACGACGGCGTGATCGACCCTCGGGACACCCGTACGGTCCTCGGGATCTGCCTGTCCGCCATCCACAACGCTCCCGTTGAGGGCGCCCATTCGTTCGGTGTATTCAGACTTTAAGTAAGGAGTTCCATGATTCGCCGGCTACTGGTCGCCAACCGCGGGGAGATCGCCCGCCGGATCTTTGCGACCTGTCGCGCCATGGGCATCGAGACCGTCGCGGTCTACTCCGACGCCGATGCCACCGCGGCCTACGTGGCGGAGGCCGACTACGCCGTACGTCTGCCCGGCAGCAGTCCGTCGGCGACGTACCTGCGCAGCGATCTTCTGGTGAACGCGGCCCGCAAGGCCGGCGCGGACGCAATCCACCCCGGCTACGGCTTCCTCTCCGAGCGCGCCGAATTCGCCGAGGCGGTCACCGGTGCGGGCCTGACCTGGATCGGTCCGCCGGCGAAGGTGATCGCCATGATGGGATCGAAGCTCGAGGCCAAGGTACGGATGGCCGAGGCGAACGTTCCCACGCTCCCGACCTGGACCGATCCGGCGGACGTCACGACGTTCCCGGTCATGGTGAAGGCGTCGACCGGCGGCGGCGGCCGGGGCATGCGCATCGTGCGCGACGCGTTGCTGCTGCCCGAGGCGATCGAGTCGGCTCGGCGCGAGGCGGCCAACGCGTTTGCGGACGGATCGGTGTTCTGCGAGCCCTATATCGATCGCGCGCGCCACATCGAAGTGCAGATCATGGCCGACGACGACGGCAACATCGTCACGTTCGGCGAGCGCGAGTGCTCGATCCAGCGCCGGCATCAGAAGATCATCGAGGAGACGCCATCGCCGATGGTGTCGCAGAAACTCCGCGGCCAACTCTGCGACGCGGCGATCGCAGTGGCCCGCACGATCGGCTATGTCGGCGCCGGAACGGTCGAGTTCGTGGTCGGGCCGGGCGGCGACTACTACTTCCTCGAGATGAACACCCGGCTGCAGGTCGAGCATCCGATCACCGAGTGCGTCGTCGGGATGCTCGATCTCGTACGCCTGCAGTTGCTCGTGGCCGAGGGCGCCGTGCTGCCTTACGACGGCGCTCCGCCGCTACGCGGGCACGCGATCGAGGCCCGCCTCTACGCCGAAGACCCGTCCAATGCATGGCTGCCGTCGACCGGCACGCTGCACCGCTTCCGCATCCCGGCGGTGGCCGGCGAATTCCGTCCGCTGATCGCGCCGGGGCTGCGCCTCGACTCCGGCGTCGTGGACGGCGACACGGTCGGAGTGCACTACGACCCCCTGCTCGCCAAGGTGATCGCCTGGGCACCGACCCGGGCCGAGGCCGGCCGTCTGCTCGCCGCGACGCTGGCCCGCGCTCAAATCCACGGCGTGATCACGAACCGCGACCTGCTCGTGCGGGTGCTACGCCATCAGGCGTTTCGGTCCGGGCAGTTCGACACCGGCTTCCTCGACCAGCACCCCGAGGTGTTCGCGCCGCTCGTGTCGTCGATGGACACCGCGAAGCTGTCATGCCTCGCGGCCGCCCTGGCCGGCGCGGCCGCTCGCAAAGCCGCCGCGACCGGTCCGAACGTGCCGATCGGCTGGCGCAACGTCGGCGGCATGCCACAGGTCATCGCCTACGACGGGCCGGCCGGGCCGATCGAAGTGTCCTACCAGTTCGACCGGGCCGGGGCGCTGGCCGCCTGGTCGGTGCGCGGCGTGGAACGCGAGGACGCAGGGGTACCCGGGATTCTCGATCTTGATCGTCCCGAGGCGCATCCGGCGGTGAGCCTCGTGGGCGCAACGGCCGACCATGTGAGCCTGGACGTGACCGGAATCCGCGTCGAATTCGAAGTGCATGCGGTCGGCGCGGTGTCCTATGTCGACTCGGCCGAGGGGTCCGTGACGCTCATCGAGCTGCCACGCTTCCCGGACCCGCAGCCGGACATCGCCGAAGGCTCCCTCACCGCACCCCTGCCCGGCGCGGTTGGGCGCGTGCTGGTCACGCCCGGTCAGCGGGTCGCAACCGGCGAACTGCTGCTGACGCTCGAAGCGATGAAGCTGGAGCATCCGGTCCACGCGCCGGCCTCGGGGGTGATCTCCGAACTCCCGGTCGCCACCGGCGCCCAGGTCGACACGGGCGCCATTCTCGCGGTCATCACATCCGATGACGGGGTACGCGCTGCCGAGAGCACCCGACGTGGTCGCCGCCCGCGCAAGCCGTCCGAGCCGTAAACCCCGTGGCGCCCTCGCCGACTCGCATCTTCGCACCGACTACGGAAGGTCACCCCTCATGACCTCGTTTGATGAAACCGCCGAGCAGACGGCGCTACGTGCCGCCGTTGCCGCACTCGGCGCGAAATACGGCCACGGTTACTACGTCGCGAAGGCAAAGTCCGGTGAGCACACGACCGAACTCTGGTCCGACGCCGGCAAGCTCGGCTATCTCGGGGTCAATGTGCCCACCGAATACGGCGGCGGTGGCGGCGGCATCACCGAACTCGCGATCGTGTGCGAGGAACTCGCCGCGGCCGGCTGCCCGCTGCTGCTGCTCGTGGTCTCGCCGGCGATCGCCGGCACGATCCTGGCCAAGCACGGGACGCCGGCGCAGCGATCCACGTTTCTGCCCGGCCTGGCCGACGGATCGCTGAAGATCGTGTTCGCTATCACCGAGCCCGAGGCCGGATCGAACTTCCACCGGCTCGGCACGATGGCGCGGCGCGACGGTTCGGACTGGGTGCTGTCCGGCCGCAAATGCTTCATCTCCGGCGTCGACGAGGCCGACTACATCCTGGTCGTCGCCCGGCTGGCCGACTCCACCGGTCGTCTTGCGCCCGCACTGTTCCTGGTGCCGGTGGACACACCCGGGCTCAGTTCATCGAAGCTCGACATGGAGATCGTCTCGCCGGAGAACCAGTGGCTGCTTTACCTCGACGACGTACGCCTGCCGGCCGACGCCCTGATCGGTGACGTCGGCACCGGTCTGCCGGCGCTGTTCTCCGGACTGAATCCGGAACGGATCACGGTCGCCGCAATGGGCATGGGGACGGGCCGCTACGCGTTGGCCCGAGCCGCGTCCTATGTGGGCTCGCGTTCGGTCTGGGGACGGCCGATCGGCAGCCATCAAGGCGTCGCGCATCCGCTCGCACATGCACAGATCCAGATCGAACTCGCGAAGTTAGCGGTCTATCGGGCCGCTGCGCTCTATGACGCCGGCCGGGACGTGGAGGCGGGTGTCGCCGCGAACATGGCCAAGTACGCGTCGTCCGAGGCAGCGTCGCTGGCGGTCGACACCGCAATCCAGGTGCACGGCGGCAACGGGATGACGACCGAATACGGCGTGGCAACGCTACTCGGCGGCGTACGGGCGGGACGGATCGCGCCGGTCTCCCGAGAGATGATCCTGAACTTCGTGGCGCAGCACGTGCTCGGTCAGGAGAAGTCCTACTGAGTTCGTGAAGTGCCTGCACCGACGGCCGGCGCACGGCGGCCCCGTCGGCCCGACCCTCCGCCCGGCGCACGTCGTGGTGGCGGTAGGGCCTCCGCCCGGCCCCTCGGGGTCGACCCTCGTCGCCCCCGGACTTGTACCGGAGTTGGGCGGTCACCGGCCCGGATCGCGGCC
>DATCXD010000541.1:0-3055 GCA_036566005.1 Micromonosporaceae bacterium
CACACCGACGGTCCGTGCCGCCCCAGCTCGCCGGGCCGCCGCGAGCGACAGCGAGCCGCTCTTTCCGGCGCCGCCGATCACGGCCACTTTGGGGCCGGCGTACCGGCCGACGACCCGCGCGGTCAGCGCCGGGGCGCCGCACACGTCGAGTACCGCGAGCGACAGTTCCGGATCCAGATCATCGGGGAGCACCGCGGCGATCGACCGGGCGAACAGGATCGCGTGGCCGGCCGCTGGTACCTGCTCGCTCAGGCCATCCCAGCGAGCCAGGTCGTCGGTGATGGCGAGCGGTGTCAGGGTCAGCGAGACGAGCGTCGCGACGTGATCGCCGGGCTTGAGCCCGAGCGGCGAGCGCGGTCCGACCGCGTCGACCGTGCCGATCAGCATGCCGCCCGAGCCGGTCACCGGGTTCTGCATCTTCCCGCGGGTACGGACGATGTCCAGCACCTCGGTCCGCACGGCGGCACCGTCGTTCGCGTGCTTCGTGGCGAGTTGCCGGAAACTCGCCGCGTCGAGGTTCAGCCGCTCGATCGCGATGCGTACCTCATTTGCCCCGATCTCCGGGCTGCTGTCCAGTCGAAGCGCGCCCTGCGGCAAAACACCGGCGGGTTCGATCACGCGGTGTAAACCGACCGGCGACGTCATGTGCACCTCCCACGCGTGGTGAGCGAGCCATCACATCGATCACCTAGAGAATCGGGAAAACTTACGGCATACTAGTTCCTGAGCAGGAAATCTTCCAGCAACCTTCCGCCGGGAGACAACAATATCCGAAGGAGGGCGAATGACGGACACACTGTTCATTCCCGCTCCCGCCGGGGGGCCCACGGACGCGTCGACCGTCGATCCGGCCGTCGTCGAGGCGGGACAGCCGCACGAATACCGCCGGCGCGAGCTGGTCGAGCCGGACTGGACCCGGCTACCGGGGTGGCGCGACGTCACCCGCGAGCAGTGGGAGTCCGCGCAGTGGCAGCGCGTGCACTGCGTGAAGAACATCAAGCAGCTGCGTACGGTACTCGGTGACACGGTCGGCGAAGAGTTCTATGCCGATCTCGAGACCGACCAGCAACGCTTCGCCACGATGTCGATGCTCGTGCCGCCGCAGATGCTCAACACGATGGTTCCACAGCAGGTGCCTGACACCGCAGCGTTCTACGCCGACCCGATCCGGCGCTACATGATCCCGGTCGCGTCCGACCGCCGCACGGACTGGCCCAGCCACCCGTACGCGACACGCGACTCGCTGCACGAGCACGACATGTGGGTGGCCGAGGGCCTCACCCACCGCTACCCGACGAAGGTGCTGGCCGAGCTCATCTCGACCTGCCCGCAATACTGCGGTCACTGCACCCGGATGGACCTGGTCGGCAATTCGACTCCGCAGGTGGACAAGCTCAAGCTCGCCCTAAAGCCGGTCGACCGCTACGACGCGATGATCGCCTACCTGCGCCGCTCCCCAGGCGTACGGGATGTGGTCGTTTCCGGCGGCGACGTGGCCAACGTGCCGTGGAAGCAACTCGAGTCGTTCCTGACGCGGCTGTTGGAGATCGACAGCATCCGCGACATCCGGCTCGCGACGAAGGCGCTGGCCGCCGTGCCGCAACACTGGCTGCAACCGGAGATCGTCGACGGCCTCGGCCGCGTGGCTAGCCGGGCGCGCTCGCAGGGCGTGAACCTCGCTATCCATACGCACATCAACCACGCGAATACGGTGACGCCGCTCGTCGCCAAGGCGGCCCGGACGGCGCTCGACGTCGGTGTCCGGGACGTACGCAACCAGGGCGTGCTGATGCGCGGCGTGAACGCGACCACTCCGGCCTTGCTTGATTTGTGCTTCGCGTTGCAGGGAGAGGCGTCGATCCTGCCGTACTACTTCTACATGTGCGACATGATCCCCAACGCCGAGCACTGGCGCGTGTCGGTGGCCGCCGCCCAACGGTTGCAGCACGACATGATGGGCTACCTGCCCGGGTACGCGACGCCGCGGATCATCTGCGACGTCCCGTTCGTCGGGAAGCGCTGGGTGCACATGCCCGCCGAGTACGACACCGAGCACGGCGTCTCCTACTGGACGAAGAACTACCGCACGTCGATCGAGGCGGACGACCCCGACGCGCTCTCCCGTCGCTACGAGTACTACGACCCGATCGACACGCTCTCCGTTTCCGGCCAGGACTGGTGGCGCAAGAAGCTCGCCGCCGAAGCCGCCGAAGCCGCGGCCACCGGATGAGTCATCGGCCGGTTTGCCAGCGCTGAACCGGTGATCCACCCGTAACGGCCGCCCGAGACCTCTCGGGCGGCCGTTTTCTGTGTCGGTGGAGTTGGCCGCGTAGCGGCTCGTTCATATGTGTGTGTGACCGGAGGTCACATCCTGTAAAGCATCCTAGGATGGACGAACGCGGCGGCGTTCGCCCATTTGACGAGGTTCAGCTATCAAGCGCGGCGAGATCGATGCGCCCGAGCCGCTCGGGGTCCGCAAGGATGTCGATCTCCACGATCCGGTCGTGCATAATCGTGATGCCCATCACCGCGATCACGACTCCGTCGGGCACAGTGACCAGGCCAACGCTGCCGTTGACCAGCGCCGGCCGCGAATCGCCATCGCGCGAGAGGCGCGCGAACCTCAGAGCCTGCTTGCCCACCGCCACCGCGCCGCGCACAAACCTCGGCGGGGGCACTCGGCAGCACGCCGCGATCCGCCCGCAGCGTGACGTCCGGATCGAGCACGGCGACGAGCGCGGCGAAGTCGCCGCTCCGGGAGGCAGTGAGGAACCGTCGACGACCGCCCGCCAGGACGGCCTGCTGCTCCGGGTCGCCTGTGGTCACCGGGTCGCCCCCGGTCACCGGGCCGACGATCGGGTCCGGGACGTACGCCTCCAGCGGCTCCTTCCGCCGCGACGTACGCGAGCGCAGCATGTCCAGGCACACCCGTCATCGCAGTGACGGACCAGAACCGACCGATGTAACACAACGTGGGAGAAGTCACGACTGCGACAGCACACGCGGGGATGGTCGATGTGCGGAGTCGCCCGGTGATCGGCGCAACCGAATTGCA
>DATCXD010000560.1:0-4092 GCA_036566005.1 Micromonosporaceae bacterium
GTCGCCGCGTCGCTCAGCGACGTCGACCTCGTCGGCCAGGTCCTCGTGCCCGAGTTGTACGGCGAGAACGCGACCAAGGTCACCCCGGCGGCCGCGAAGGCAAACCAACGGATGGCCGGTGTCTCCACGCCCGCCGAGATCGTCGCCAAGTTCCGGCTCGGCGGCGTCATCCTGGCCAACCGGACGTCCGGCGACCCGACCGCGGACACGAACACCACGACCAACATCGCGTCCGCGGCCCAACTCCGTACGCTCGACGCCGGTCTGCAGAGCGCGGCCGCCAAGCTGCCGGACGGCGCGCCGCTGCTGATCGGCACAGATCAGGAATACGGCGTCGTGAATCGACTTCGGTCGGGTGTCGTGCAGTTGCCAAGCGCGATGGCGCTCGGCGCGGCGCACGATCCGGCACTGACGCGATCGGCCTGGGCGGCGGCGGGCAACGATCTCGGCTCGGTCGGGCTGACCGCGGACTTCGCGCCGGATGCCGATGTGCTGGCCGATTCCGGGAACACGGTGATCGGGTCGCGATCGTTCGGCGGCACCGCGACCGACGTTTCGGCGCAGGTTGGCGCGGCCGTATCCGGGCTGCGGAGCGCGGGCATCGCCACCGCGATCAAACACTTTCCGGGCCACGGCGACACCGATGTGGACAGCCACAAAGCGCTGCCCGTGCTGAGCCAGTCGCTGGCCCAACTCACCTCGGTCGACCTTGCGCCGTTCCGCGCCGGCATCGCGGCCGGTACGGACATGGTCATGGTCGGCCACCTCGACGTACGGTCGGTCGACCCGGGAGTGCCGGCGACGTTCTCGGCAAAGGTGATCAAGGGACTGCTCCGGTCGCAGCTCGGTTTCCAGGGTGTGGTTATCACCGACGCGCTGAATATGACGCCGGTGACCGAACGATGGTCGCCCGGCGAGGCGGCCGTACGGGCGATCCTGGCCGGCGAAGACATGCTGCTGATGCCGGCGAACCTCGCGGCGGCGCAGCGCGGGCTGCTGGCAGCGCTGCAGTCGGGCCGGTTGCCCCGGTCGCATCTCGTTGCGGCGGTCACCCGGATCCTCACGTTGAAGTTCCGGCTGGCCGCCAGCGCCAAGACGCATCTGACGACGGACTCCGCCGCCGAGCGGTCGACCGCCGCCAAAGCGGCCGCCTCGGCGATCACGGTCCTATCGGGCGCGTGCCAGGGACCGCTGGTATCCGGGGCGGTCAGTGTCACGAGCCGACCCGGGTACGCCGGAACACGAGCCAGGTTGGCCGCTGCACTCAAGGCGGACGGCGTGCATGTCGTCGCGTCCGGCGGCGCCCTCATCGACATCGTGGGCTATGCCGACGGGCGAAGCCATCTGGCCAAGGGCGCCGCGGTCACGGTCGCGGTCGACACGCCGTACGTGCTGCGCTACGCGACGTCCAAGGTGCGGATCGCGACCTATTCGGCGACGGCCGCGTCGATGACCGCCCTCGCCGCGGTGCTCGCCGGCCGGACGGCGGCCACCGGCACGTCCCCGGTCGCGATCGCCGGCTTACCCCGTACCGCCTGCCCTGCTTGATCTTGACTCTGCCGATCTTGACCCGCCGGACACGGCGCGGGCGTCACGCGGCGTGGGCCGGCGAGCGGTCGTCGGTGGCGGCCGGGGTCGCCGCCACGCGAGGCGTCCACGCCGCGGTCTGCGCGACATCGCGGGCGTGGGCAGCGGCCGCCGTCAGTGCGCGTGTGACGTGTTCCTTGGCGAGCGTGATGGCCTCCATCGCGCCGCGGCCCCGAGCCAGGTTCGCAGTGATCATGGCCGAGAACATGCAGCCGGCTCCACGCGTGTTCGGCGCGTCGATGCGCGGCGATCGCATGAAGCGCGTGCCGGTCGGCGTCCAGACGGCGTCGACGCACTCGTCGCCACCCAACCCGCCACCCGTGATCACGATGTGTGGCGTGCCGAGGCTCGCGAGCTGAGCGGCCGCACTGGCCATGTCGGAGGCGCTCACGATCGGCCATCCGACCAGCGCGGAGGCCTCTACGACGCTCGGTGTCACGACCGTTGCGAGGGGCAACAAGCGCAGGATCGCCGCGACCACGCCCTGGTGATGACCCAATCGGGCATCCAGCTCCGGATCGAGAACGACGTTGCGTAGCCGGTCATGGATCTGGGCGGCGATGGAGCTGGCCACCTCTCCGGTGCCGACCACCCCCAACTTCACCGCGGCCGGCGCTGCCTCGCGCAGCGCGACCGAAAGCTCGCCGCCGACGACCGTGGTCGGCAGCGGGTAGAGCTCGGACGGGCCCTGTACGGCCGTCACCACACACTGCGTCGCCAGCCGATGGGTACGGAACACCGCGAGGTCGGCGGCGATCCCGGTCTGCCCGGTCGGGTCGGATCCGTTGATGGTCATGACTATCGGTCGCATCGCTTGCCACTCTCAATCGTCATTGGCTGGCATGCTCACTGATCGCCGAAGGCGTCGTACTTGACGCGGATCGACGGCACCCGGATCTCGGACAGCCGCCGCAGCGTCGCCCGCATCATCGCCGGCGATCCGGAGACATAAACGTCGTGGTCGTTCCAGGGGCCGTGTTCGGCCATCACGTCGCCGACGTTGCCGCGCTCGCCGGGGAACGTCGGGTCCTCGCTCGTCACCGGGGTCACGGTGAGCCAGGGGTAGCGGTTGGTCAGCCGCATCAAATCGTCGAGGTCGTAGAGGTCCTCGCGGTCGCGCGCGCCGAAGAACAAGTGCACCCAGCGCGTCCGGTTCGTCTGGCCGATCTCGTCGATGATCGCCTTGATCGGTGCGAGGCCGGTGCCACCGGCAACACACACGATGTCGCGTGTCGAGGTCGGGTCGACGGTCATCGAGCCCATCGGCGCGGCGATGCGGATCATGTCGCCGACCTGGGCGCGGCGGACGAGCGCACCGGACAGCCAACCGGCGCCGACGGCTCGGACATGGAAGTCGATGGTGTTGTCGGTCCGTGGCGAATTCGCCATCGAGTAGACGCGCCAGACCCGCGGTTGGCGGTCGGACTCGATGCTGGCGTACTGGCCGGCCCGGTACGGCAGCGGCTGCATCGTCCGGCAGGTGAACACCGCGATGTCGCGGGCCCGACGTTCGTGGCTCACGATCTCGGCGTGCCAAAACGGTGGACTTGTGTCGTCCTGCGCCGCAGCCAACATCTTGCGTGCGATCACCCGGTACGCGTCCTGCCACGCCTGTTCGTACACGGGCGACCAGCGCTCACCGGCAAATGCCCGCATCGAGTCGATGAGCGCCTGCCCGATCATTCCGAAGTGGACCGATTCGACGCGGAACTTGCGATGGTCGCGGCCGAGCGCGCGCAGGTATTCGTCGAAGCGTTCCGGATCCTCGATCGTCTGGATGGCCGTCACGATCGCGCCGAGCAACCGAGCGCGTTGGACGTCGAGCTGCACGGGGAACAGATCTCGCAACCGTGGATCGGAGAGGAAGATGCGTGCGTAGAAATACTGTGCGACCTTGTCCTGGTGCTCCTCGACGAGGGTCCAACTCTCCTTCAGCGTCGTCGACAGACTTGTCATGCCTCACCCCTTCTCGCATCAACGCGGCCAGCGAGATGTCCGGGCGCCATCACGGACAGTTCGACACTGGTTGCTCACCGCAAGATTGGATCGCACAGTGCGTGCGATTGTCGATACGTAAGGTGATGATTGTCCGTGCAAAGTGGTGAGTCGCGCTTGCGCCGAGCCCGGTCAGCGGTCAGCGTCGTCGACGCAACTTCACCGCACTCGGTCCTTCGTTTCCCCCGGAGACCCCAAGTGCGGTGAAGTCGCGATGATCACGCGGCGGCGGTGAAGCGACGGCAGATCAGCGAGTGGTGACGACGTTGACCAGCTTCGGCGCCCGTACGATGACCCGACCGACGGTCGCGCCCGCGAGAGCCGCCTGTACGCGCTCGGATGCCAGGGCGATCGCCGTAAGTTGATCGTCGGCCGAGTCGGCCGGCACGTCGACGCGATCGCGCAGCTTGCCGTCGACCTGCAGGATGCACGTCACGGTGTCCTCGACAAGAAGTGTCGGGTCGGCCTGCGGCCAACCGGCCGACACGATCGACGGCTCGTGACCGAGCC
>DATCXD010000562.1:0-4547 GCA_036566005.1 Micromonosporaceae bacterium
GGCGGGCCGCCAGCCACGCCGCCAGGCCCGCGATGATGAGCGGCCACAGGACGTAGAACTGTTCCTCGATACCCAGTGACCAGGTGTGCTGCAGCGGCGACGGTGTGGCTGTCGCGGCGACGTACCCGGTGCCGCGCCAGATCATCCGCCAGTTCGCCACGTACCCGATCGCGGCGAGACCGTCACCCCGCAGCAGCTTGAGGTCATCGCTGTCGAGCAGGAAGTGACCGGCGACCGCCGTGGCCAGCAGCATGGCGAGCAACGCTGGCATCAATCGGCGTGCCCGTCGGGCCCAGAACCGGCTGAGTTTGATGCTGCCGTGGCGGACATGCTCGGCGAGCAACAGTGACGTGATGAGAAAGCCGGAGAGGACGAAGAACGCGTCGACACCGAGAAAGCCGCCGTTGATGCCGCCGAGGCCGGCGTGGAACAGCACGACCGACAACACCGCGAATGCGCGGAGACCGTCCAGCGCCGGGCTGTAGCCGAACGCGGTGGGTGAGTGCTCCGAGGAATTTCTCAAGGTCATTTAGTGGTGCTCCGATGAGAATTGTCGCGCCCGATAGACCTTAACGAGTCGTGCCTGAGATAGGCGTAAACGTCCCCGATAATGCGGTGGCATCTGGTTCTGTCCCTCCGTATGGTCGGCACGTGAATGATCAGGTCGATCGTCGTGCCGTCCTCCTCGCCGCCGCCGCCGCGCTCGTCACCGTCGTCTTTTGGGCATCCGCCTTCGTGGCGATCCGTCAGGTTGGTCATGATTTCGGGCCGGGCGCGCTCGCCCTGGGGCGGCTGATTGTTGGCTCCGTCGTGCTTGGCCTCGTCGTGCTCGCCCGCGGAAGCCGGTCGCCCCGCCCGGGGCGTACCCGTGGTGGCGATATTGAAACCAGCGCGACCACCGCGGTGGCCGATCCGGCGACGGCGGCGCGAGCTTCGATGTCGCGGCGCGAAATGTGGGTACGGCTGATTGCCATCGGCGTGCTGTGGTTCGGCGTCTACAACGTATCGCTGAACGCGGCCGAGCGGCTGGTGGATGCGGGGACAGCGGCGATGCTGGTGAACGTCGGACCGATCCTGATCGCGGTGCTCGCCGGGCTGGTGCTCCGGGAGGGCTTTCCGAGACAGCTCGTCGTCGGTCTGGTTATCGCGTTCGCGGGGGTCGTGGTCATCGGCCTGGCTACGTCGGACGGTGGCGCCGCCGACCTGTGGGGCGTGGTGGGGTGCCTGGTCGCGGCGATCGTCTACGCGGTGTCGGTCGTGACCCAGAAACCGCTGCTACAGGCCATGTCGGCGCTGCGCGTGACGTGGATCGCCGACACCATCGGCGTGATCGTGTGCCTGCCCTACGCGCCCGAGCTGATCCGCGAAATCGGTCGCGCCGATCCGGTCAATGTGTGGTGGATCGTCTACCTCGGTACGTTCCCGACCGCGCTGGCGTTCACCACGTGGGCGTACGCCCTGGCTCGCACGAGCGCCGGTCGGCTCGGCGTGTCGACGTACATGGTGCCGCCGATCGCGATCCTGCTCGGATGGTGGCTGCTCGGCGAGGCCCCGGCCGGCTTCGCCTACCTCGGCGGCGCGCTGTGCCTGCTGGGCGTCTACGTGTCGCGTCGACCGTCGCGCTCAGTCCGGCGCCGGCAACTGGAGCCGCAGCCCGAGTAACGCCGCGTTCGTGACGGCCATATCGCGCATCGCGCGGAGTTCCCCCCGCTCGTGCCAAGCGAGCCGGCGGAGCACCTTTGTGCTCGTCCACTCCTCGTCGCGCCGCCGGTGCACAAGGTCGTCAGGCATCTCGAGTACCGCCGCGCGAACATGCGCCGCGCAGGCGTCGAGTTCGGTGTCGAGGTCGCCGGCCCGCGGCCGCGACGGCAGGTCAAGTCCGGGAAAGTAGTAGCGACATTCGGTGTCGGTCACGTGCCAGAACATCGCGCCCAACGTCCGCCATCGAGCCCACGACGGGAGCGCGCGCGCCGGGTTGTCGAAGTCGAGCAACTCGGGCCCGGCCGTCCGGCACGCAGCCAGCAGGGCCACGGTGCCGGCGCGCGCTGTTGTGACGGCCGCGAGGGTGGCGGCGCGTTCGGCGTCCGTCGCCGGGACGTGATCGCGGGCGAACGCCCGTTCGTCACCGTAGATCCGCTCGACGACGGTGAGGCCGGCCGGATCGACCCCCACGGTGGCGGCGAGATCAGCCAGGGCAGACGGCTCGTCTCGACCCTGTCCGCATCGTCCCCAAGCGTCCAGGTCGAAGGTCCACGCCACGACCCCGCTGTCGTACGCCATGCCGATATCGTGCTCGACGTACGCAACGAGACGGTCGTGACCGGCCGGCTCGCCGGCTCGGCTCATCGGGTCGGCGGATATTCTTCCTCCTCGTCGAACTCGTCGCCGAGCTCTTCGTTCTCGCGGAGCGGGTCGTGCCCGAGCGTGCGCAACGTGTCCTGCCACGGGCCGCGATCGGTGCCCGGCTCGGGCGGGTTCTCCAGGAGTTGGCTGATCTCGTCGACGACGTCGGCCATCAGGTCCTCGTCGGCCGGCGTCAGGTCCACCTTGCGCTTGCCGAGGATCCGCGACACGCCTTCGCCCAGCTCACGTATGTCGACGTCCGGCTCGTTGGCGTAGATCTCCACGCCCTCTCGCGTCTCGACCAGCCAGTCGCTCAGCTCCGGCGACGGCATCGTCACCAGGCGGTGGAACTCCTTCCACAGCTCGTCGCGTTCGGGATCGTTGCGGGTGTGTCTCGCCATGCGTCCCATCCTTGATCGTCGTGGTGTCCGGCCGTGGTCCCAGGGTGATCGAGATCGTAGGCCCAATCGGCCTACTCGCTGTGTGCGCCCGGTCCGAGCGTGCTCGGCGCCGGACCGCCAACCCACACCGAGGTGAGGTTGCAGAACTCCCGGATGCCGTGCGCGGACAGCTCGCGGCCGTAGCCGGAATGCTTGACGCCGCCGAACGGCAGTTCGGGATAGGACGTGACCATCCCGTTGAGGAACACCATGCCGGCGTCCAGGTCCTGGACGAATCGCTCCTGCTCGGCCGGGTCGGTCGTCCATGCGTTCGCGCCGAGTCCGAAGTCCGTCCCGTTCGCGAGACGCACTGCCTCGTCGTAGGACTCGACCCGGAACAGCCCGGCCACCGGGCCGAACACCTCTTCGGACCACATGGCCATGTCGGGCGTCAGATCGGTGACGACGGTCGGCGGATACCACCAACCGGACTGGTCGGGCGCCGCACCGCCGCACAGCACCGCGGCGCCCTTGCCGACCGCGTCGGCGACCTGGGCCGCGACATCGTCCCGTCCGGCCCGCAGCGCGAGTGGACCGACGTCGGTCTCGGCGTCCATGGGATCGCCGACGGTCAGGAGTGTCATGTGTGCCACGAACGCGTCGGTGAACTTGTCGTACACGTCGGAGTGCACGATGAAGCGTTTCGCGGCGATGCACGACTGGCCGTTGTTCTGGCAGCGGGCAGTGGTGGCCACCCTCGCCGCGGCGTCGATGTCGGCCGACGGCATGACCACGAACGGATCACTGCCACCGAGCTCCAGCACCATCTTCTTGAGCTCGCGGCCGGCGATCGCGGCGACCGACCGGCCGGCGGCTTCGCTGCCGGTCAGCGTCGCGCCCTTGACCCGCCGGTCGCTCAGCACGCCCTCCACCGCGTCCGCGCCGATGAGTAGCGTCTGGAAGCTGCCGTCCGGGAACCCGGCCCGGCGGAACAGCTCCTCCATGAACAACGCCGTCTGCGGCACGTTCGACGCATGTTTGAGCAGCCCGGCGTTGCCGGCCATCAGGGCCGGCGCCGCGAATCGCATCGCCTGCCAGAGGGGGAAGTTCCACGGCATGATCGCGAGTACGGGACCCAGCGGCCGGTAGATCGCGTACGCCTGGTTGGCGCCCACCGCCGCGGCGTCGGCCGGCTCGGCCGCCAGGAACTGTTGGGAGTGCTCGGCGTAGTAGCGGCAGGCTTTGGCGCACTTGGCGACCTCCGCCTTGGCCGAGGCGAGCGTCTTGCCCATCTCGATGGTCATCGTCGTGGCGATGCTTTCGACCTCGGCGTCCAGGATGCCGGCGGCGGCAACCATCCATTCGGCCCGCTGGCCGAACGTGGTGTGGGCCAGCGCGGCGAAGCCGGACTCGGCGGCGGCGAGTCGGCGGTCGATCTGATCGGGCAGCAGTGCCTCAAACGCCTTGAGCTGCTCGCCGGTGGTGGGGTTGACGGTAGCGATAGGCATTTCGACGCTCCTCATGGACGCGGACCAGTCCTGATCAACCTCTCACAGCTTCCCAGGTTGCGGGAGGGCAAACGCCACGGTCGACAGCGCACGCCCGGCCCCCGCCGGTGGGCACGGTCACAGAGGTCCTATCGGCCAAGATATGCCAGCGAAACCGCAGGGAATCGTCCGCCCCGCACTTTGCCAGCAGGATCGTGTCCTGGGGCGCTTGCAGCCCGACCGTGCTCGCTGTGGTCACGCGAACGCTTTGACAAACAAGATGATGCCGACGACGAACGCGAGGGTCACGATCACGACCCGCAAAACGACCGGCGGG
>DATCXD010000563.1:0-2943 GCA_036566005.1 Micromonosporaceae bacterium
AGCGGGCCGCAGAGTCCCAGCCAACCGCCCAGTCTCAACCAGCCGCCCAGTCTCAACCAGCCGCCCGGCCGCGACGACCCACCGATCAGCGGGTGGTCGCCCATCACCCAGACACGTTCCGGCCTGGGTGTGACCACTCCCACCGTGGGCGGCTACAGTACGCGGGTCATATTTCAAACATCCGGTCCGCGCCCGCGTTCCCGCGACTGCGAGCACCGGATACGGAACTCCGCGTGTGGAGACTGTCGCGGCCGTGGCGGGAGCCGTCCCGGCCGACGACGCGTATATCGGTTACAGGAGGACACAGATGTCCGGGACGTACCTCGCTGCTGGCGGCGGGCAGTCCCTTACCGGTAGCAATTTGACCTACGTGATCATCGCAGTGGTGATCGCTCTGGTCGCGCTGGGCTTCGCGGCCGCCCTCGTGAGGGCGGTTCTCGGCACCGGTACGGGTACCAAGAAAATGCAAGAGATTGCCGGAGCGGTCCAGGAGGGCGCAAGCGCATACCTGTTCCGCCAGTTCAAGACGCTCGCTGTGTTCGTCGTCATCGCGGTCGTTCTGCTGTTTTTGCTGCCGGTTGCCGATGGCGGCGGAATCAGCGTGAAGGTCGGACGATCGCTGTTCTTCATCGTCGGGGCACTGTTCAGCTCGTTCATCGGCGGTGCCGGGATGAACCTCGCGACGCGCGCGAACCTGCGCGTGGCCGCGGCCGCGAACACCGGCGAAGGCGGCCGCGAGCGCGCGATGCAGATCGCGTTCCGTACCGGTGGTGTCGTCGGCTTCCTCACCGTCGGCCTCGGACTCGTCGGTGCCGGCGTGGTGGTGCTCATCTACGGCAGCAACGCCCCCACCGTGCTCGAGGGGTTCGGCTTCGGAGCCGCGCTGCTCGCCATGTTCATGCGGGTCGGCGGCGGCATCTTCACCAAGGCCGCTGATGTCGGTGCCGACCTGGTCGGCAAGGTCGAGCAGGGCATCCCGGAGGACGACCCGCGCAACGCCGCGACGATCGCCGACAACGTCGGTGACAACGTCGGCGACTGCGCCGGTATGGCGGCCGACCTCTTCGAGTCGTACGCGGTGACCCTGGTGGCGGCGCTGATCCTCGGCAAGGCCGCCTTCGGCACGACGTACGGCCTGGTCTTCCCGCTCATCGTGCCGGCCATCGGCGTCCTGACGGCGATCGTGGGCGTATTCATCACGCGTCTTCGCAAGTCCGACCGCTCGGGTCTGACGGCGATCAGCCGTGCCTTCTACATCTCGGCCGCGATCTCCGCCGTCCTCGTCGCGATCGCAGCTTCGCTCTACCTGAAGTCGAGCTGGACGGCTCTCCTGGGCGCGAACTACCACGCCAGTCTCGGCCTGGCGCCGGACAAGCAGCCGCCGGTGAACCCGATCGCGTACGCGATCATCGCGGTCATCATTGGCATCGTCCTGGCCGCGATCATCCAGGCGCTGACGGGTTACTTCACCGAGACGAGCCGGCGCCCGGTGCGCGACATCGGCAAGAGCTCGCTGACCGGCCCGGCGACCGTGATCCTGGCCGGCATCTCGGTCGGCTTCGAGTCGGCGGTCTACTCGGCGCTGATCATCGGTGCCGGCGTGTACGGCGCGTTCCTCCTGGGTGGCGGTTCCGTCCTGCTGTCGCTGTTCGCCGTGGCACTGGCCGGAACCGGCCTGCTGACCACGGTCGGCGTCATCGTCGCCATGGACACGTTCGGCCCGATCTCGGACAACGCGCAGGGCATCGCCGAGATGTCCGGTGACATCGACGAGAACGGCGCCCGGGTCCTCACCGACCTGGACGCGGTTGGCAACACGACGAAGGCGATCACCAAGGGCATCGCGATCGCGACCGCTGTCCTGGCGGCGACCGCGCTGTTCGGGTCGTACACGGACACGGTCAAGACGGCGTTGTCGAACGCATCCGGGTCCAACGCCTCGACGCTGCAGGCGGTCCTCAACGGCTTCCTCAACGTGTCGAACCCGAACAACCTCGTCGGCTTGCTGGCCGGCGCGGCGGTCGTGTTCCTGTTCTCCGGCCTCGCCATCAACGCCGTGTCCCGTTCGGCGGGCGCGGTGGTCTTCGAGGTGCGGCGCCAGTTCCGGGAGTTCCCCGGGATCATGGACTACAGCCAGCGGCCGGAGTACGGCAAGGTCGTCGACATCTGCACCCGGGACGCGCAGCGTGAGCTGATCACACCGGGTCTGCTCGCGGTGCTGGCACCGATCGTGATCGGCTTCGGCCTCGGCGTCGGACCGCTGGCCGCCTACCTCGCGGGCGCGATCGGCACCGGAACGCTGATGGCGGTGTTCCTGGCCAACTCCGGTGGGGCCTGGGACAACGCCAAGAAGATGGTCGAGGACGGTCTCTACGGCGGCAAGGGCTCCGACGCGCACGCCGCCACCGTCATCGGTGACACCGTCGGTGACCCGTTCAAGGACACCGCCGGCCCGGCCATCAACCCGCTGATCAAGGTAATGAACCTGGTCTCGCTGTTGATCGCGCCGGCCGTCGTGATGTGGAGCGCATCGGGCACGCACCCGAACTTCGGGCTGCGCATCACCGTGGCGATCGTCGCTTTCCTGATCGTCGCGGCCGCGATCACGATCAGCAAGCGCAAGCCGATCGCCATGGCCGATAACACCGCCGACGCCGACGCCAACGGTTCCGGCGACGACGAGCGTCAGGCGGTCGAAGCGGGCAAGGACGGCACGACGTCCTCAAGCGGCACGACGTCCTCAAGCGGCACGACCGAGGAGCGCGCACGCGTCTGACCAGCGCAGGCAGTAATAACCGGAGCCCGACCACCACGACGCGGTGGCCGGGCTCCGGTCCGTCCGGGTTAATGCGCCTTGCGGCTGCGCTACGCGTCGGCCGGTTAATGCGCCTTGCGGCTGCGCTACGCGTCGGCCGGTTAATGCGCCTTGCGGCTGCGCTACGC
>DATCXD010000579.1:0-2480 GCA_036566005.1 Micromonosporaceae bacterium
GCCGTCGAAAAATTCGACTACACCAAGGGCTACAAATTCTCCACCTACGCCACCTGGTGGATCCGCCAAGCCATCACCCGCGCCATGGCCGACCAGGCCCGCACCATCCGCATCCCCGTCCACATGGTCGAGGTCATCAACAAGCTCGGCCGCATCCAGCGCGAGCTCCTACAGGATCTGGGCCGCGAGCCCACGCCGGAGGAGCTCGCCAAGGAAATGGACATCACGCCCGAGAAGGTGCTGGAGATCCAGCAGTACGCACGGGAGCCGATCTCGCTCGACCAGACGATCGGCGACGAGGGCGATAGTCAGCTCGGTGACTTCATCGAGGACTCCGAGGCGGTCGTGGCGGTCGACGCCGTGTCGTTCTCGCTCCTCCAGGACCAGCTCCAGCAGGTGCTGCAGACACTGTCCGAGCGCGAGGCCGGGGTCGTACGGCTCCGGTTCGGCCTCACCGACGGCCAGCCGCGCACGCTCGACGAGATCGGCCAGGTCTACGGCGTGACCCGCGAGCGCATCCGCCAGATCGAGTCGAAGACGATGTCGAAGCTGCGCCACCCGTCGCGCTCGCAGGTGCTGCGGGACTACCTCGACTAGAGCGGCACGCGTCGGGCCGATCCGGTCCCGTACGTCAGCGGCCGGCCGGGGAAATCATTGCCCGGCCGGCCGGCTTTCGTTGTGGCCCAGGTCATAGAGCAGCGCGCTCTCGTTCGGCGGCGACATGGCCGTACGGCGGAACAAGATCGACAACGACGCGCCCGGCATTCATCTGTCCGCGAAATTCGGCGGCACGTCGCCCTGGTATGGCCGGATTCGGGTTGTTATCTCGGCGTTGTCGAGTCGTGACCGATGGCGAGGCAGGATGGAGCCAAGGCACACTGATGGCTGGCGCGGGAGGCCAAGGGTTTCCCGGCGCCAGCGCCGATTCGGGTTGACCGGATCGGGGTAGATGTAGCAAGCACTGTGTCGGCGGCCCGGCGAACCACCGGCTATGTGATCCGAGGGGCGAATGATCTCCCCGAGGTTGGCCGTTGTGACCTCGGTCCCCTGAGGCCAGAACGGGAACGCCCGGCCCGTGCCGGACGTTGCAGCATTACGTGAGCAACGAGTTGAGCTATGCGTTCGTCAGTGGAGACGACCAAGGAGGAGGCGCTGTGACCCCGACTCTCACGCCGCCGCCGGACACGGTGGCAGCACCAGCCGCTGATGAACGGTGTGACCGCTGCATGGCGGCTGGCAAGATCCGCATCGTGCTAGCGGCCGGTGGCGAGCTCGTCTTCTGCGGCCACCACGCCAACAAGTACGCCGACGACCTCACCAAGATCGCCGTACAGGTTGGTGCCGACCCCGATTTCGAGTGGCGCGGCAAGGAGCAGTCCGCAAACTGATCTCGGCATTGACGCCGATAGCGATAAAGGAGGGCCGTACCGGATATCCGGTGCGGCCCTTCGAGATGTCCGGCACGGCATGTGGACACGAACTCGCCGGCTTTTGGTGCTAACCGGCGCTGGGACACCGACTCTGCACCAAGATCGCGCGACACGCGGCGCCGTGCCGGGGTTAGAGCGAGTGGATCGTCGCGATCCGGGCCTCCAGTTGCTCGATCGTCGCCTGCGCGCTCGGCGGGCCGCCGCAGATCCGGCGCAGCTCGGCGTGGATCTTGCCGTGCGGCAGCGCGGTGCGGTGATGATGGGCGGCCACCAGGGCGTTGAGCTGCTTGCGGAGTAGGATGCGCCGTTGCGCGGCCGTACGCGGCGCGCGCGCCGAATCCGCCCTCTCGTCGGATTCGCGCGGCGACGGCGGCCGACGCTTGTCCGCGGCGACCTGGTCGGCCTGCCGCTTTGCGAGCAGCACCGAGACCTGGTCCGGCGTCAGCAGGCCGGGCAGTCCCAGGTATTCCTCCTCCTCGGGCGTGCCGGCGAGCACCGGGGTCCCGAACGACGCGCCGTCAAAGATCGCCTGGTCGAACTCGGCCGTGGCGCTCAGCGCCTCGAACAGCGTGTCCAGCTGATCACTGGCCGCCTCGGTCCGCTGCGCGGCGGCGATCAGATCGTCGTCGAACCCGTCCTTCGTACGCGGTGCGCCGAGCACGTGATCACGTTCGACCTCCATCTCGCTCGCCAACGCGAGCAGGTGACCGACGCTGGGCAGGAATACCGTCGCCGTTTCGCCCGGCCGTCGCGCACGCACGAAACGCCCGATGGCCTGGGCGAAGAACAATGGCGTCGACGCGCTGGTGGCGTAGACACCGACGGCCAGGCGCGGGATGTCGACGCCCTCGGACACCATGCGCACGGCGACCATCCAGCGCTCGACGCCCGTGCCGAAGGCGGCGATGCGCCCGGACGCGCCGGCATCGTCGGACAGGACGACGACCGCCTTCTCCCCGGTGATCTCGCCGAGCAGCCGACCGTACGCCCGCGCGGATTGCTGGTCGGTCGCGATCCCCAGTCCGCCCGCGTCGGCCATCCCGCCGGCCC
>DATCXD010000580.1:0-8141 GCA_036566005.1 Micromonosporaceae bacterium
AGGCGTGCACCGATCCGCTTACCGAGCGCGCCGCTGAAGGACGATCCGGCCAGCAGGATCAGCGTCATCGGGATCAACGCGGCACCGGCCCGCAGCGCGCTGAGCCCGACGACCTGCTGGAGTTGCAGCACGACGAAGAACGTCATGCCGCCGAGCGCGCCGTACACGAGGAGTGTGACCGCGTTGATCACACTGAACTCGACCGACCGGAACAGCCCGGTCGGCATCATCGGAGCCCGGCTCCCGCGCTCGTACGCGATGAACACCGCGAGCACGATCCCGCCAACGACGCCCGGCCACAGTGAGTGGTTCACCAGGCCGAAGGTGACGCCGCCAAGGCCGAGTGCGCCCAGCGCCGCCCCCGGCAGGTCGAACCGGCCACCGGCGCCATCCGCGTCACGGCTCTCCGGTGCGTAGCGCAGGATGACGAGGATTGTCGCCGCGGCGAGCGGAAGGTTGATGAAGAAGATCCAACGCCAGTTGAGCGCGTCAATCAGATATCCCCCGATCAGCGGCGCCGCTGCGCCGGCGACACCGCCAAGTCCGGCCCAGAGCCCGATCGCGGGTGCCCGATCCGACGGCCGGATGGACGACTGGATCAGCGCGAGCGAGCCCGGCGTGAGCAGCGCCGAGCCGACACCCGCAAGCGCGCGGGCGGCGACCAGCCAGCCGATGCCCGGGGCGAGACCGCACAATGCGGACGCGATCGCGAACCAGCCGACGCCGATCAGATAGACGCGACGGCGGCCGAACCGGTCACCGAGCGATCCGCCGAGGAGGACGAGGGCGGCCAAGGGCAGCAGGTACGCGTTGACGGTCCACTGCAAGCCCCAGACCGGTGCGCCGAGGTCGTGGCCGATGTGCGGCAGCGCGACGTTGACGATCGATCCGTCGAGCAGCGCCATCGACGATCCGAGGATCGTGCCGAGTAGGAGGCCTCGACCGGCGGCCGTACCGAGGCGCAACTCCATCTCGCCAGCCTGTCACGCAACCGCGTATCGGCCCGGCGGCCGGCGGCGTCTCGCTGGTCACATTGACGGCGTCACTGCTCCCGCATCCCCCACGGCGAACCGTACGCGGTAAGCAGATCGAGGAAGGGCGTGGCGTTGAACGCCTCCGGCCCGAGCACCCCGGCGCCGACCCAGGTGCCGGACTCGATCAGTTCGAGGGCGATGATCGGGTTGATCGCGGTCTGCCACACCACCGCCTGGTGGCCGTATTCGGCCATCGACCAAACGTTATCGACGACGTGGTAGAGGTAGACCTCGCGGGGGGAGCCGTCTTTCCCGGTGCCCTTGACCCACGTACCGGCGCAGGTCTTTCCGGTCATCCGGTCGCCCAGCGTCGCCGGATCGGGGAGGCAGGCGGCGACGACGTCGCGCGGCGCGACGCTCACCCCGCCGACCGGGACCGGCCGCGTCGAGTCGAGCCCGAGTTTGTGAAGCGTCTTGAGCACCTCGATGAATTCGTTTCCGAGGCCGTACTTGAAGGTGACCCGCCCGGCGTCGACCCAGCGCGGTATGAGTAGCACTTCTTCGTGCTCGACATTCACACATTCGACTTCGCCGATGCCGCCCGGGAAGTCGAAGATCTCCGGTTCACTGAACGGTTCGGTGGTGAACCAGCCACGATCGCGTTCGAACACTACCGGCGGGTTCAGGCACTCTTCGATCGTCGTCCAGATGGAGAACGACGGTGCGAAGTCGTAGCCGGCCACGGTGAGGTTGGCGCCGTCCCGTACGCCACACTCATCGATCGTCGAGAACAGGCGGTCGGCCGCGTAGCGGGCGAAGACATCCGACAGGCCGGGCTCGACACCGATGCCGACCAGCGCCAGCCGCTCGGTGTGCTCCCACTTCTCGGCGACCGCGAACTGCTCGTCGCCGAGCTTGACTCCCGGCTGTTCGTATGGCCGCGCTTCGTGCGGGTGTGACAACGACATCGCCATGTCGAGGTAGTTGGCCCCGGCACCGAAGGCACCATCAAAGATCGGCATCACGAAGCGCGGATCGACCGCGTTGAGCACGTGGGTGATCCGGTGCTCCCGGCACAGGTTCAGAACGTCCTGCGCTATCGACGCATCGACCCGGGCCGCGGTGAAGCGGTCATCGGACAGCCGACCCACCGCTCGCCGGGACCGGTCGAGATGATAGTCGGCGACCACAAAGCATTCGAAGAAGTCGCGGCGGCTCGCGATCGCCGCCGCCGCCGACCCGACGCCGCCGGCGCCGACACAGAGAATGCGCAAGATCGCCCCTTCGAAGAAAGCTCACAATTCGGTCAGACGACACCCTACGCCGAGCCCCCCGACGCGAGGGCCGGCGTTGGCTACCCGCCTGGATCCCATTCCCGCCGCCCGAAAGCCGGCCACGGACTGCTTTGCGGCGGTCACGCATCCGAAGCTCAGTGCTCATGTGTGGCCGCGACGCGACGGATTCCATAGAATAGAACGAATTCTACAACTGAATTAGTTGCCAACGGCAGATCCGTAGACGAGAATCCTTGCCGTGACCGAGCCACCAATCCTCGATGACGTCAACAAACACATCATCGACCAGCTCCAACGCGACGGTCGCATGTCCTACGCGGCGCTGGCCAAAAAGATCGGGCTGTCCGAGGCGGCGGCCCGGCAACGGGTCCAGCGGATGCTCGATGCTGGGATGATGCAGATTGTCGCCGTGACCGATCCGCTGACCTTGGGTTTTCATCGTCAAGTGATGATCGGCATGAAGGTCGAGGGTGACATGCGCGCGGTGGCCGAGAAGGTCGCGCAGATCCCCGAGGTCGACTACGTGGTGATCTGTGCCGGGAGCTACGACATCCTGGCCGAGCTCGTCTGCACCGACGACGAACATCTGCTCGGCCTACTCAACGAGAAGATCCGCACGATCGACGGCGTCGCATCCACCGAGACGTACGTCTATCTGAAGCTTGCGAAACAGACCTATGCCTGGGGGACGCCATGAGCCACGACCACGATCCGGTCGACCGCCGCACGCTGGACAACGCGAAGCTGGACGCGGCCGCCCGCGACCACCTGTGGATGCACTTCACCCGGTTGTCGGCGTACGCGAACTCACCCGTACCGATGATCGCGCGTGGTGAGGGCCCCTACCTCTGGGACACCAACGGCAAGCGCTACATCGACGGTCTGGCCGGCCTCTTCGTGGTGCAGGCCGGGCACGGCCGCCAGGAACTGGCGGACGCGGCCGCGAAGCAGGCCGGCGAACTCGCCTACTTCCCCATCTGGTCGTACGCGCACCCCAAGGCCGTCGAACTGGCCGACCGCTTGGCCGACCTTGCCCCGGGCGACCTGAATCGCGTCTTCTTCACCACCGGCGGCTCGGAGGCCGTCGAGTCGGCGTGGAAGCTCGCCCGCAGCTATTTCAAGCGGGTCGGCAAGCCCGGCAAGGTCAAGGCCATCTCCCGGCACATCGCCTACCACGGCACGTCGATGGGCGCGCTGTCGATCACCGGGCTACCCGGCATCAAGGCGGACTTCGAGCCACTGGTCCCGTCGACCCTGCGCGTGCCCAACACGAACTTCTATCGCGCGCCGGCCGGCACCGCCGGTCCGGATGGCACCGACGAGGAAGCGTTCGGCCGATGGGCCGCTGATCGCATCGCCGAGGCCATCGAGTTCGAGGGCCCGGAGACGGTCGCGTGCGTTTATCTGGAGCCGGTGCAGAACTCCGGCGGCTGCTTCCCGCCACCTCCGGGATACTTCCAGCGGGTCCGCGAGATCTGCGACGAGTACGACGTCCTGCTCGTCTCGGACGAGGTGATCTGCGCGTTCGGCCGGCTCGGTGAATACTTCGGCGCCCAGCGGTACGGGTACCAGCCCGACATCATCACCTGCGCCAAGGGCATGACGTCCGGCTACATTCCGGCCGGTGCGATGATCGTGAGTGATCGCCTGGCCGAGCCGTTCCTCCGCGACACGAACTGGTTCGCGCACGGCATCACGTTCGGTGGCCACCCGGTCGCGGCCGCCGTGGCGATGGCGAACCTCGACATCTTCGAGCGCGAGGACCTGACCGGCCACGTACGCAAGAACTCGCCGGTCTTCCGGTCGCATCTGGAGAAGCTGCTCGATCTGCCGATCGTCGGCGACGTGCGTGGCGACGGCTACTTCTTCGGCATCGAACTGGTCAAGGACAAAGCAACGAAGGAGACGTTCGACGACGAGGAGTCGGAGAGCCTCCTGCGCGGCTTCCTGTCCAAGGCGCTGTTCGAAGCCGGCCTCTACTGCCGCGCCGACGACCGCGGCGACCCGGTCGTCCAGCTCGCGCCGCCGCTGATCTGCGACGAGTCGATCTTCATCGAGATCGAGCAGATCCTGCGGGACGTGCTGACCGAAGCGTGGACGCACGTACCGGATACGGCTGACCGCGATCTTCGGGCCGTGCGTACGCACCGCGACTTCGGCTGACCGAAACGTGGACGCATATCCGATTCCCCCGTATCGGACGTGCGCCACACCGGTGTCCCCTGACCGCGACGCGTTTGCGGTCAGGGGGCACCGACCTCCGTCGGCCACCGTGTCGAACGCGGCCTGGGCCGGCGCGCCCATGCACCCGGGACGGCCCCAGCCGCATGGAAGGGAGCGGGAGTGACATGACGCTGCCCGACTACCGCCAGTTGTCGCACTGGATGTCCACGGTCGACGACGACCTGACGCCACGCCCGGCGCTGGCCGGCGACATCGACGTCGACGTCGCGATCGTCGGCGCCGGCTTCACCGGGTTGTGGACGGCGTATTACCTCGCCATGGCCGACCCCGCACTGCGGATCGCGGTACTGGAGAAGGAGATCGCCGGCTTCGGCGCGTCGGGACGCAACGGCGGCTGGTGCTCGGCACTGTTCCCCCGGTCGATCGGCACGCTCGCCCGGCGCCACGGGCGTGGCCCGGCGATCGCGATGCACCGGGCGATGGTCGGCTCGGTCGATGAGGTCGGCCGCGTCGCAGCCGCCGAGGGTGTGGAATGTGACTTCGTCAAGGGCGGTACGGTCGTGCTTGCCCGTTCCGAGCTGCAACTCGGTCGCGCCCGCGACGAGGTCGCCGAGTCTGACGAGTACGGCCTCGGCCTCGCCCTTTTGACCCGGGACGAGGCCCGATCTCGACTCGACGCCACGAACGTTCTCGGCGGCACGTACACCGCGGACTGCGCGCGGATCCACCCGGCGAAGCTCGCCCGTGGCCTCGCGGCCACCGTCGTGCGCAAGGGTGTCGCCGTCTACGAACGGTCGCCGGTCGTACGGCTGGAGCCGGGCCGCGTCGCGACACCGTACGCGTCAGTACGCACCGAGGTCGTGGTGCGAGCGACCGAGGGCTACACGTCGCAGCTGCCCGGCCTTCGGCGCGCGGTGGCTCCGATCTACTCGCTGATGATCGCGACGGACCCGTTGCCGGCGTCGTTCTGGGACGCGGTCGGACTCCGCGCGCGCGAGACGTTCGGTGATTTTCGCAACTTGATCATCTACGGTCAACGCACCGCCGACGACCGGCTCGCGTTCGGCGGCCGCGGCGCTCCGTACCACTTCGGGTCGAAGGTCAAGCCCGACTTCGACCGCGACGCACGCGTGTTTGCCGAACTGCGACGCGTGCTCGCGGACCTGTTCCCGGAGCTGGTAGCGATCGGCGGCGGCGACGTGCCGGTAGCCGCCTCGTGGGGCGGCCCGCTGGGCGTGCCGCGGGACTGGTACGCATCGGTCGGCCTCGATCGGAAGACCGGGCTGGGCTGGGCCGGCGGCTATGTCGGCGACGGCGTGAGCACCACGAACCTGGCCGGACGAACCCTGGCCGACCTCATTCGCGGCCAGGCCACCGATCGCACCAGCCTGCCCTGGGTCGGACACGACTCGGGCTCCTGGGAGCCGGAACCGCTGCGATGGCTCGGGGTGAACTCCGCGCTCTGGGCGATGAGCGGAGCCGACCGGACCGAGGCGCGGCACGGTCGGCGGTCACGACGCGCTGCGCTGATCAACCGCCTGATCGGACATTGACCCCAAACCGCATGTTGCAGATATCGAGTGATTTGCCACTTACGTCAGGCTGGGCCACTACATACTGAAGCCGTGCATCGTTGCATACGAGTGCGGGTGTTCCCTCAGATCCGCCCGCACCCGCCTCTCGCGAGCGCGAGGGCGCCACCGGTAGAAGTCTTTGCGGCGTCGCCATTGTGGCGCCCACGAGGCTACGGCGGAGGTTGGCAGCATGACCGCACAGCTCACGATCGCGAACCTCTACCCCTTGTGTTCGAGTGCACAGGGCGACGAGGGCAATGCGCGAGCCCTGCGGCATCGCGCATCGCTGCGCGGTATGACCGCGAGCATCATCACGACATACGCCGGCAAGCTGCCATCCGCCGACATCTACCTGCTGGGCGGCGCCTGGCACCCGGAGCAGCCCCGCCTGGTCGAGCTGCTCGGCGGACCGGACGGACTCGCGCGTGCGGTCGACGACGGCGCGGTCGTGCTCGGCGTGAACTCCGGCTTCCAGATCTTGGGCGAATGGTTCGACACGCCCGACGGCACGCGCCACTCCGGGCTCGGCCTTCTCGGCGCGCGCAGCACGCACGCAACGCTGATCGAGGGGCCGGTCGGTACGTTGCCCAACGTCGCGCTCGGCCTGCCGGTGATGACCGGGTACGAGAGCCACCAGGCCCGCACCGAACTCGACGCGGACGTCGAACCGTTAGCTCGCCTCGAATTCGGCGTCGGCAATGGCATGCCAGCGCGCTCCCACGCGTCGCACGGTAGCGGGGTCGCGGCCGTGACGCACAGTGCCGCCCGTAGCAATTCGGGCTACGGAGTCGCCCGGATCGCCAACGACCCCGACCCCGCCGCCGTACGCCGGGCCCAGGCCGCCGCGAACGCACACCGTCGTGCCCACGCGACCGATCGAGCTCCGGTCAACACTCGACCAGCGGGCGCCGCGTCACCGGTCGCCACGGCGGCTAATCACGGTTCCGGGTCGTACGGCGCCGGCGGCCATGGACTCGGCCCGCACGACGCCAGTCACCTGGCGCACGGCGGTGGCCACGCATCCCACGCCGGCACGTACGGCATGATCGCCGCCGACGGCGCGGTCCACGGCCACGTGATCGGCACGTACCTGCATGGTCCGGTCCTCGCTCGCAACCCGGAGTTGGCGGACCTGCTGCTCGGATGGGCGCTCGGCCGGCCGCTCGATCCGGTCGATGACACGGCGGCCGTGCGGAGGCAGCGGCTCGGCGACGACCCGCTGGGGCGCTACGACCGCACCAGCCAGCGATAGTACGTACGGCGCGACGACCTCGAGCCCGCCGCCGGCCGCCTGGATTGACCGCTTAGGCTCGACCCGTGACGATTTCGCGCGGCTGGGCAGCCTTCCTGATCGGCGTCGGCGTCTGGAACTGGGTCATCTGGCCGCGGTTCGCGCTCGCCATCTGGGATGACTCGCGGGCCTGGTCAACCGGCTCGGTCGGGCACGGCACCCCGACGTCGTTCCTGTGGGTGCACGCCGCCTTGATCGTGGCGTCTCTCGCAATCGGCACCACCGCCGGCGTGCTCGGCATTCGTGCGTGGCGGGCCGCGTCGCGTCGCCGGGTCGAGTCGGCCGACTCGACCGCCGTCCGCGCGACCAGCGGGCAATAGACGGAACAACGGCGAGTCGGGCGGGTCGCCTTAGCGCGGCGGCGGGATCACTCTCAGGTGGCCCCGGCGGCCAACCTGCGCGTCGATCGCGGCGAGGTCCTCCCGACCCGGCACCGGCCGGCCGGCCTCCCGGACCGCTTCGGCCAGCGCAACAAGATCGTCCACGCTGTGCGGCGGCGGATCGAATTCGCCCTCGTGCCGGACGAGATCCCACCCGCGTGGCGCCGTAAGGCCTCGGGCGTGCTGTTCGCAGAGGTCATAGGAGTGCGGTTCGGCGAACGCCGCGAGCGGCCCGACGACGGCGGTCGAATCGGCATAGACGTAGGTCAGCGTCGCGACCGCAAGCCGGGGGCAGCCGTTGCGGGAGCAACGCCGTGGAGACCTCACCGCCGCACGTTATCGCCACCAGCCCCGGACCGGCGGCTTCGACACGCCGCGATTCGGCACCGGCAGGCGGTCCAGGACCGGCACGGCGACTGTGTGGCGGGAGCGGGCGCGCCAGG
>DATCXD010000634.1:0-2922 GCA_036566005.1 Micromonosporaceae bacterium
TAGCCTGGACCGCCACGGCCGGTAGCCGACACACGGGTAGCCGACACACACGGGCAGCCGGTACACCGGTCCGCGCGACCCAGGCCAGGGCTAGTCAAGTGACCGGCGAGCCGGCTAGCTGGGAAACCGCGAGCCGCAAGCAGACCGGGGGTGACCGCCATGATCGGCAACCGCCACGTTGACGACCATGACAGCAACCACCAGGAATGCCCAACTGCAACGCACCCGGGAGGACGCACCAAGAGCAATGCACCAACAACAACGCACCACAACAACGCACCCAAGAGCAACGCACCAACAACAATGCACGAAGATGAGGGGATACACGTGATTGGGCTCGTTCTCGCGGCCGGCCAGGGTCAACGCCTGCGGCCGGATACCGACGCGTTGCCCAAGACTCTGCTGCCGGTGGACGGCGAGTCCACGATCCTGGACGTGATCCTGCGCAATCTGGCCAAGGTCGGCCTCACCGACGTTGCCCTGGTCGCGGGCTACGCCGCGGACACGCTGATCGCCCGGGTGCCCGATCTCGAGGCACGGCACGGCATGGCGATCGAGATCATCCGCAACGACCGCTACGACCGCAACAACGCATACTCGCTGTGGCTCGCCCGGGACGCGTACGCCGGCGGAGCCCTCCTCGTCAACGGCGACACGGTGCACCCGGTCGACGTGGAACAGACCTTGCTCAGCGCCGCGGCCGAGGCGACATCGTCATCAGCCGCGACCGAGGCGACATCGTTGGCCGCGGCCGCGACCGAGGCGTCGGCGCCCGAGATCATCCTGGCTCTCGACGTCACGAAGCGGCTCACCGACGAAGCGATGAAGGTCACACTGGCCGACAACGCGACCGGCGCCGGACACCGAACCGTACGCAAGATCACCAAACAGATGCCGGTCGCCGACGCGCACGGCGAATACATCGGCGCGACGCTGATAGGTGCCGGCGTCGCGAGCGATCTCGCCGCCGCGCTCGATGAGACCTGGCGGCGTGATCCGAACCTGTACTACGAAGACGGCTTCCAGTTGCTGGCCGACCAGGGCGTGCCGGTCGGTGTCGCGCCGCTGCCGTCGCTGGAGTGGGTCGAGGTCGACGATCACGCCGACCTCGCGCGGGCGCGGGAGGTCGCATGCCGCTGCTAGCCCGTACGATCCTGACGCCACTCGTCATCGAGGTCTCGCCGGGGGCGCTCGGTCGCCTGGACACGGTGATCGCGGACAGTCGCATCTCCGCGGGCGGCCGCGTCGCTGTCGTTCACGGGTCCGGCATCGGCCCGACGCTCGCGGACGCGGTCGCCACGATGCTGCCGGCCGCCGACCTGATCACCATCGAGGCCGGTACGTTCGACTCCGCGATGTCGCTCGCCACGCAACTGCGGACGCTCGAATACGACGCCGTGATCGGCATCGGCGGCGGGAAGGTCATCGACACGGTCAAGTACGCGGCAACCGTGCAGGGCATGCCGATGGTCGCTGTCGCCACGAGCCTCGCTCACGACGGGCTGGCGTCGCCGGTCAGCACGCTGGTCTGGGGCAGCAGCTCACCGTCGTACGGCGTACACATCCCGATCGCCGTCGTGGTCGACCTCGATCTGGTCGCGCGCGGTCCTGCGTACCAGATCAGGTCCGGGATCGGCGATGCGCTCAGTGACATCTCGGCCTGTGCCGACTGGGAGCTGAGCCACGCGATCAACGGTGAGCCGGTCGACGGCCTGGCCATGTCACTGGCCCGCACGGCCGCGGAGTCGGTGCTGCATCATCCCGGCACCATTTCCGACACCGACTTCCTGGCCACGCTCGCGCAATCGCTCATTCTGGGCGGTGTCGCCATGGCCGTCGCCGGGTCCAGCCGGCCGTGCAGCGGCGCCTGCCACGAGATCGCCCACGCGCTGGCCACACTGCAGCCGGACGCCGCGAGCCACGGTATCGGCGCGGGGCTGGGCGCATTGTTCGCGATGTTCCTCCGGACCCGCGAGGACCAGTCGTTCGCGCCCGCGTTCGAGCGTCTCGTGGCGACGTTTGCCCGGCACCAGCTTCCGCGCACGCCGGCCGAGATCGGCCTCACCGACAAGGATTTCGTCGACGTTGTGGCGTTCGCGCCGTCGACCCGACCGGGCCGGTACACGATCCTCGAACGCCTCGACTTGGACACATCGGGCCTCACGGCCGCGGTCGAGGAGTATGTCGATGCGATCGGGTGACTCGCGATGACCCGGGTGCTGTTGTTCGCGACGCAGACCGCGCCCGACGGGACGCCGACCGCGTTGCTGCGCGTCGGTGATGCTACGGCCGTCGATCGCCTCGCCGCGCAGTTCCGTGCGCTCGACGCCGTCGACATCACCGTCATCACGCGGCCAGGCTGGGCCGATGCGTTGCGGGCCGCGGGTCACAGCGCCGTCGAGAGCGACGATGTCGCCGGTGATCTCGCGGTCATCGGTGCCGCGGTCAGTGCGACCGACGGCGCCGTCGTGCTCGCGGCCGGCGATCTGGTCGCGCACGACAGTGCGATCGCTTCCTTCGCCGGCCCTCGGGTACGCACCACGGTCGCGGCCGTGCAGACCGCTCGGAACATGACCGTTGGCGCGTACGGCGAACCGGTGCTGCGCGAGCGGAACATGGTGGTATCGGTCGGCACACATCAGCGAGAGGTAACGCGTCCGAATGCGGTGTTCCGGGCGATCGTGACGGTCAGCGCCAACGACCGCCCCCGACTCCACGACGCGTGCGCCGCCCTGCGCACCGAAGCCATCGACAGTGGCCGCGACCTCGACGCGGACGCCGACACGTACGGAGCCGTCGGGCTTACGCTGCTCGGTCTCGTACGGACCGGGGTCGTCGTCGCCGCCTACAACCCCCGCCTGTACGTGTGCCACCGGGTCGACTCACCCGAGGCGGCGACCGCGGCCGAAACCGGGATCAAGA
>DATCXD010000636.1:0-4602 GCA_036566005.1 Micromonosporaceae bacterium
CGCGGGCAGCTCTGCCCGCCACGCCCGTGCCGACACCGGGCGCCGGCGCGGTACGGTCGTCGGCATCGCGAGAGGAGCCCGATGTCCTACGACGTTGCCGCAATCCGTACCCATTTTCCGGCGCTGCGCGAAGGCGCGGCCCATTTCGACGGCCCCGGCGGCTCCCAGGTGCCGATCGAGGTGGCCGAGGCGGTGGCGTCGACGCTTTCGTCGGCGATCGCGAACCGGGGCCAGGTGACCGCGGCCGAGCGGCGCGCCGATCGGATCGTCGTCGAGGCGCGGCAGGCCATGGCGGATCTGCTCGGCGCCGACGCTGGCGGCGTCGTCTTCGGCCGCAGCATGACGCAGCTCACCTACGACTTCTCGCGGGCGATCGCCAAGGACTGGCGGGCGGGTGACGAGATCGTAGTGACGTCTCTCGACCACGACGCGAACGTCCGGCCGTGGTTCCAGGCGGCCGAGGCGCGCGGGGTGACCGTACGGCAGGTGGATTTCGACCCGGGCACCGGTGAGCTGTCCCCCGAGGTGATCGCCGCGGTGCTGTCCGAGCGCACCCGCCTGGTCGCGGTCACGGCCGCGTCCAACCTCATCGGTACGCGACCGGACGTCGCCGCGATCTCGCGGCTGGCCCATGCGGCCGGCGCACTGTGTTACGTGGACGGCGTACACCTCACGCCACACGCACCGGTCGACGTCGCGGCGCTCGGCGCGGACCTGTTCGTGTGCTCGCCGTACAAGTTCTGTGGCCCGCACCTCGGGGTCCTCGCCGCGGCGCCGGAGCTGCTGGACACCGTACGTCCGGACAAGCTGGCGCCCTCGTCGGACGCCGTACCGGAGCGCTTCGAGTTCGGCACGCTCCCCTACGAGCTCCTCGCCGGCACGACGGCCGCCGTCGACTTCCTGGCCGGGTTGGTGCCGGCCGCCGGAAGCCGCCGGGCGTCCGTGGAGCAGTCCATGGCCGCGGTCGAGAAGCAGGAGAGCGAGCTGCTGGCGAAGCTCGAGGCCGGGCTGCGGCAGATCGACGGCGTCGACATCCGGTCGCGCGCTTCCCGGCGTACCCCCACTGTCCTTCTCACCGTCGCGGACCTCGCGTCCGCGACGGTGAGCCGATCCCTCGCGGACGCCGGCGTGAATGCGCCGGCCGGCAGTTTCTACGCGGCCGACTGCGCCCGGGTCCTGGGGCTCGCCGGAGTCGGCGGCGTCCGCGCCGGCATCGGCCTCTACACCGATTCGACGGACGTCGAACGATTGCTGGCGGCGGTCGCCGCACTGCCGCGGTAACGGTCGCGGGCGCCACGCCGTCACGGGTGCAGGCCGCTGCGTCCGTTACCGATCTGGGAGCCGCAGGGGCTTGGACGCGGACGGCGCCCCGTGATAGGAGAGACGGGTGACGGATTCCGGTACACCTCAAAAGGGCCCATCGCCGTTCCACGATCTGGACGCCTACATCGCGCTACCGCGCGTCGGCGGCCTCGTGCTCAGCCCGGACGGCACCCGACTGATCACCTCGGTCGCCACACTCGATCCGAAGAAGACCCGCTACGTCAACGCGCTGTGGGAGGTGGACCCGGCCGGCCAGCGGCCACCCCGCCGCCTGACGCGCAGCGCCAAGGGCGAGTCCGGCGCGGCGTTCCTCCCGGACGGTTCGGCGGTGTTCGTGAGCGGGCGCCCCGATCCGGACGTCAAGGACTCCGACGACGACAAGGCCGCGCTCTGGCGGCTGCCCGCCGGCGGCGGCGAATCCCGGGTCATCGCGACGCGACCGGGCGGCGTGTCCGGCGTGGTCGTCGCGCGCGACAGCGGCACGATCGTGGTGGCGTCCGCGACGCTCCCCGGTGGCGACACCCGCGACGAGGACGAGCGCCGTCGCAAGGAACGCAAGGACCGCAAGATATCCGCGATCCTGCACGAGACTTATCCGGTCCGGTACTGGGATCACGACCTCGGCCCGGACGCGCCGCGGTTGTTCGCGGGCACGCTCAACGCCGAAGGCGGCGTCGACGCTCAGGCAGGCGCGGAGCCCGAGCGGCTCACGTTGCAGGACCTGACCCCCGACGCCGGGCGAGCGCTCGCCGACGGCGACGCCCTCGTCTACGACGTCTCGCCCGATGGCGGCCGCGTCGTCTGCACCTGGTCCGTGCCGGAGCAAGGCGGCAGCCGCGTCGCCGTCATGTCGATCGACGTGGCCACCGGAGAGCGCACCACCCTGCTCGACGATCCCGACCACGAGTACGGCGGCCTGCGGGTCTCGCCCGACGGCCGCACCCTTGCCCTCGTCGTGATGCGCCGCGAGGTTGTGGACAAGGCCGGAGAGCTGTGGCTGTCCCTGGTCGATCTCGGCACCGGTGACGTCCGGTCGCTGACCGCGGACTGGGACCGGTGGCCGGGGCGTCCGGTGTGGACTCCGGACGGGTCCGCGCTGATCGTCTCGGCCGATGAGGGCGGTTCGTCGCCGCTGTTCCGGGTCGACGTCGCCACCGGTGCCGTACGGCGGCTGACCGGCGATCGCGGCGCGTACACGGACGCGCAGGTCTCGCCGGACGGCAGCTATGTCTATGCCTTGCGGTCCGCGGTCGACGCGGCACCCGCGCCGGTACGCATCGACGCAGCGCGCGCCGACCAGCAGCCGGAGTTCCTGCGTGGTCCGGCTTCGTCGCCGGCCCGGCCCGGCTCGCTCACCGAGGTGACCGCGACCGCCGAGGACGGTTCGCCGCTGCGCGCCTGGCTGGTGCTGCCCGACGGCGCCTCGGCCGAGTCGCCAGCGCCGTTGCTGCTGTGGATCCACGGCGGCCCGTTGGGCTCCTGGAACGCGTGGTCGTGGCGATGGAACCCGTGGCTCGCCGCCGCCCAGGGATACGCGGTGCTGCTGCCGGACCCGGCCATCTCCACCGGCTACGGCTGGGACTTCATCCAGCGCGGCTGGGGCGCGTGGGGTGCGGCGCCGTACACCGACCTGATGGCGATCACGGACGCGGCCGAGGCACGGCCGGACATCGACGCCAGCCGTACGGGTGCGATGGGAGGCTCGTTCGGCGGCTACATGGCCAACTGGGTCGCCGGGCACACGACACGCTTCAAGGGCATCGTGACCCACGCGAGCCTGTGGGCGCTCGACCAGTTCGGCCCGACCACCGACGCGTACCACTACTGGCGCCGCGAACTCACCGCCGAGCGGATGCGCGAGAACAGCCCGCATCTGCACGTCGACGCGATCCGTACGCCGATGCTGGTCATCCACGGCGACCGCGACTACCGGGTCCCGATCGGCGAAGGTTTGCGGCTGTGGGCCGAGTTGTCCGAACGGCATCTGGGCGAGGACGGAACGACGCCGCACAAGTTCCTCTACTTCCCGGACGAGAACCATTGGGTGCTGTCGCCCCAACACGCCAAGGTCTGGTACGACACAGTGTTCGCGTTCCTCACGTCGACGGTGCTCGACGGCAAGTGGGAGACGCCCGACATCCTGCGCTAGCCGCATATCCTGCACCGGAAATTCGTGAGGTTTATCGGCTGGGTACCGACGCGGGAGCACCGACGCGGGAGCACCGTTGAGTCGATTGCCACAGGGCCATTGTTTTTTACAAGGCTACTGGTAGAAAATAGTCGAGTAGAGGTGGAACGGAGTGAGGAGCCCGCTGAGGCAGCGAACCTGACGGCCCGGAGCTGAACTGGCCACCGCGGACACAGCACCCGGCATCAGACCGAGTCAACGCCCTGGGAGGCCGCCATGCAGTTGACCGTTTACGGGGACTTCAACTGCCCCTACTCGTTTCTGGCCAGCCAACGTGTGGACGCGTTGCAGCGCCTCGGTTGGGCCGAGATCGACTGGCGGGCCGTTGAGCACGACCCCAGGCTATCGAAGAGCGGTACAGCACTTGACCCCCAAGGCGAGGCGTCCAGACGCGAACTGGCCGAAGTCGCCGCGCTCGCCATGCCCGGCGAACGCCCCCCGGACGCCTTTCCTGCGCTGGTCAGCAACACACTGGCCGCCGTCTCCGCGTTCGCCGAGGCGGTCACGGACGGCGTGCAGGATGCCCTGCGTCGCGCTCTGTTCGATGCGATCTGGATCGACCAACGTCATCTCAGCAGCGCCTACGCCGTACGCGCCGTCATCACCAGGATCATGTGCCCGCCGTACCCGATCGAGCCCTACATCAGCGCGCAACTCCCGTTGCCCGGACTTGGCGACCCCGAGCCACTGCACATGACCCGCGTACTCGGCGGCACGATCGCACCGAACGGAATACCCGTGACCACATCCGGCTGGCGCCGCTGCCAGCACTGGCGTCAGGCGTGGCTCGGCCTCGCCGAGCACGTCACGCCCACCGTCATCGACCCCATCGGTACGGTCCTGCCGGGCGTGCGCGGACTGGCGTACCTGGC
The DNA here is from genome assembly GCA_036566005.1 of Micromonosporaceae bacterium. GTDB lineage: Bacteria > Actinomycetota > Actinomycetes > Mycobacteriales > Micromonosporaceae > DASQPR01. Next base: position 4,384 of record DATCXD010000636.1, read on the forward strand.
CCAACTGCTCGCCAGCCCAACCGCCAACCGAGAAGGGACGATCACCGAACACGCCGCCGTGACCCCATCGGCATAGCCGAAACTGCTCGTCGTCCGCTACCGCGCCGACCGCTTATGCGAGCCGCTGCCAGGGCCACAGTCCTGACGTGTGCATGCACTCCTCGGTCTCATCGAGAAGGATCGCTATCTCAGCGCCGTACCGAGCCACGACATCGGCTT
>DATCXD010000567.1:0-8172 GCA_036566005.1 Micromonosporaceae bacterium
CATTGCGCGGGGCCGTTCGTCGCGACGTCGGCACCGATGGTCGACGCATGCCTTGCCACCGGCACCCACTATCTCGACGTGACCGGTGAGATCGAGGTCTTCGAGTCGATCTTTGCCCGCCACGAGGAGGCGGTCGCGGCCGGCGTCGTCCTGGTGCCCGGGGCCGGCTTCGATGTCGTACCCACGGATTGTCTGGCGGCGCGGCTCGCCGCCGCACTGCCCGGCGCGAGCAGTCTGGAGCTGGCGTTCCGCGCCGGCGGTGGACTGAGCCGCGGCACTGCCCGCACGACGCTTTCCGGGTTGGCGGGCGGTGGCCGGGTGCGACGCAACGGCGTATTGGTCCCGACCCAGGCCGGCTCGCCTCGCCGTCGAGTTCCGTTTCCGTCCGGCGAGCGGTCGGTCGCCAGCGTACGGTGGGGCGATCTCGTCACCGCCTTTCGTAGCACCGGAATCCCGAACATCACGGTCTACGCCGGGTTGCCGATGAAGGGTCGCGGCGCCGCCCTGGCCGGCGTGCTCCGGTCGGCTCCGCTGCTCGGCCTCGCCCGACGGGTAGTCAGTGCCCGGGTCACCGGACCGGATGCCGATCGGCGGGCGCGCAGCCGCTCCGAGGTCTGGGGCGAGGTCCGGGACGCGGACGGGCACGCGCGCAGTGGCACGCTCACCGGTCCCAACGCGTACGACCTCACCGCCGACGCGGTCGTCCGTGCCGTCGGCGAGCTGAACGACGCTCGTACGTGTCCGGCGCCGGGGGCCTACACGCCGTCGATGGCGTTCGGGGTCGACTTCGCGGCGAAGCTGGATGGCGTACGCGTCTCGGATGTCGTGTAGCAGTCGCACCTATCGTGTAGCGGTCCCGCCTGCCGTGTAGCGGTCCCCGCAAGGGGCATGACGAAGGCCGGCACCCCACTCCTGAGGTGCCGCGGCCTTTGTCGCGAATTCTGGATCGTACGGCGGGGCTCAGTCCCCGAAGACGCCCGCTTCCACGAGGCGCTTCTCGGTCAGACCCCAGCCATGCGTCGGCTGCGCGGCATCGAGCGCGTCGAACTCGGCCCGGACCTTGGCGCCATGGCCGGCCGAGGCGAGCGTGCGGATCTCCTCGGCGAACTCGTCCGAACTCGTCTTGAGTCGCGTCGTCTTGCCGGTGATCAGGTTTCGCACATAGGCGTGCTTGCCACCGTCGAGCGGGATCACGTACTTGAACTCACCCAGCACGCTCAGCGCGGCGCCAGAACTCTGGCCAGCGCGGACTGAGGCGCGCGCGGTCTTTGAAGTGTTGCTAGCCACGGCGGGACTCCTTGCGATTACGTCGGTAGCGGTTCACGGGGGTGTGCTCGGCTTCCGACGTCCGGTCTGGATACCCGGCGGCCCTTGAAGCAACCCAGCACGATCAGCCGGGGCTGCCGGCCGCGACCAATGCTAGCCGAAAGCGGGGCGAGCGTCGCCCTCCGGCCGATGGGGTTGCACGGCTCACAATGCCCGACCGTTCGGCGCTCCGATCGCCGCTCCGCCGGCGGCCCCGACACCGCCCGGAACTGTACGGAACTCGGGCGCTCTCGGCGGCCGACGGCGGCCACCTTCCGTACAACTGCGACCTGCGACCGACAGGAACGCAAGGACCGGACCCACCACGACGTGATCTTCGGCGCGTCGCGCGCGACACGCCGGCCCGTTTGTGGCGGAAATCGGCGATTCACTGGCGCCATATGCGTCCCGCCGGCATCATGATGAGCACGCGAGCACGCCTACGTCGCACGGACAGGTCGTTGGGGAAGACGCACCTGGACCCGTCGGGAGGTATCCGTGCCAACGCGTGGCGTCGTATTTGTGCACTCGACACCGCTGGCAGTGTGCCCGCACGTCGAGTGGGCGATTGCGCGCGTCCTCGATGCGCCGGTGAACCTGCATTGGACCGCGCAGCCGATGGACCCCGTGGCCCGACGGACGGAGTGCACGTGGTCCGGCCGGCCGGGCACCGGCTCCGAGTTGGCCGCGGCACTGCGGCAATGGCCGATGCTGCGCTTCGAAGTCACCGAGGACCCGAGCCCCGGCATCGATGGGCAGCGCTTCATGCACGTACCCGGTCGGGGGCTGTTCGGCGCGCCCACCAGCGCCAACGGTGATGTCATGCTCGGCGAGGACCGGCTGCGTACGTTGATGGCCAAGGCACGCAACCCCGAGGCGCTCGCCCACGAAATCGACAAGGCTCTCGGCACGGCGTGGGACGACGAACTCGAGTCGTACCGCTACGCCGGCGACGGCGCGCCGGCCATGCTGCTGACACAGGTCGGCTGACCGCAGACATACGGCACCGGCGCCGGCCACACGTGGACCCGAGGCCGGCGCAGTTATTCGCTTGAGGTGCCGCGACGGCGGATCGCGGGTTCGGCTACAGCGGGATGTTCCCGTGCGCGCCGCGGGCGGCCGGTGCTGCCGCGATCGCCTCCGCGATCCGCTTCCGCGTCTCCTTGGGCTCGATGACTTCGTCGACGACACCGATCTCGAGCGCCCGGCCGACCCCACCCGCGACCCGGGCCTGATCCTCGATGAGCTGTGCCCGCAGCGCCTCGCGGTCTTCCGGCTTCGCCGCCGCGAGCTTCTTGCGGTGCAGGATGTTCACCGCGGCGCTCGCGCCCATCACCGCGATCTCCGCGTTCGGCCACGCATAGACGGCGGTCGCGCCGAGCGCCTTCGAGTTCATCGCGATGTACGCGCCGCCGTACGACTTCCGCGTCACGAGCGTGACCCGTGGCACCACCGCTTCGGCGAAGGCGTGCAGCAGCTTGGCACCGCGGCGTACGACGCCGTCCCATTCCTGGCCGACACCGGGCAAGTAACCGGGGACGTCGACGAGCACGATCAGCGGCACACCGAGCGCGTCACACATCCGTACGAACCGGGCGGCCTTTTCGGCGCTGGCCGAGTCCAGGCAGCCACCGAGGCGAAGCGGGTTGTTGGCGATCACGCCGACCGTACGGCCGCCGAACCGGCCGAGCATCGTGACGATATTCGGTGCCCACTTCGCGTGGAGTTCGACCGGTCCACCGAGTCCGGTGTCCTCGGCCGCGTCGTCGAGCAGTGTCTTCACCACGGGCTTGACGTCGTAGGCCCGGTTCGTCTCGATCGGCAGCAGCGCACCGAGGTCGACGTCCTCGACGAGGTCGGACACCGAGAGCCGGCCCTGATGGCCGAGCAGCGACGCGATCTGGCGCGCGCTGTCCAGAGCCGACGCGTCGTCCTTCGTCGTCACGTGTACGACACCGGATCGGCGACCGTGCGGCTCCGGACCGCCGAGGCGCTCCATGTCCACGTTCTCGCCGGTGACACTGCGGACCACCTCGGGGCCGGTGACGAAGATGCGACCGTCACCGCCCATGATCACGACATCGGTCAACGCCGGGCCGTACGCCGCGCCACCGGCGGCCGGGCCGAGCACGACCGAGATCTGCGGCACCCGACCCGAGGCCCGGACCATCGCCGCGAACACGATCCCGACACCATCGAGGGCCAGCACGCCCTCCGGCAGCCGGGCGCCGCCCGAGTGCCACAAACCCAGCACCGGTACGCGTGTGCGCACGGCCATGTCGATCGCGTCGACGATGTGGCGGCAACCCTCGATGCCCATGGCGCCACCCATCTTCGTGCCGTCGGTGGCGTACGCGATCGCGGGCGTACCGTCGATCTCGCCCTTCGCCCACAGCACGCCCGAGCTGTCGCGCTGCATTGTCAGACGCAGCGTGCCCCGGTCAAAGAGGTTGCGCAGGCGAAGCTCGGGGTCGCGATAGTCGGTGGTGTCGTCGGCGGTCGGGGTAGGCGTCTCGGTAGTTGTCACGGCGATCCCTCCGGGGATGGTCAGGCGTGCGTGAAGATCAGGGCGGCGTTGTGACCGCCGAAGCCGAACGAGTTGTTCAGCGCCGCGGGCACCTCCATGTGTCGCGCTTTGTGCGCGGCGACATCGAGCAGGCCGTCCTCGGGATCGTCGAGGTTGATCGTCGGTGGCACGACACCGTGGTGGATCGCCAGGATCGTGGCGATCGATTCGAGGGCGCCGGCCGCGCCCAACAGGTGACCGTGCATCGACTTTGTCGAGGTCACGACCATGTGGTCGCCCAGCACGGCGCGCAGACCGATGATCTCGGCCATGTCGCCGCTCGGCGTCGACGTCGCATGCGCGTTGACGTGGACAATGTCGGTCTTGGCCAGCCCGGAGTCGCGCAACGCGAGTGTGATCGCCCGGGCACCACCGGAACCCTGCGGATCGGGCTGCACGATGTCGTAGCCGTCCGAGGTCATTCCGGCGCCGGCCAACTTGGCGTAGACGTGGGCGCCACGGGCCGCCGCATGGTCGGCGCGTTCGAGCACGATCACGCCGGAGCCTTCACCGAGCACAAAGCCGTCGCGGGCCTTGTCCCACGGCCGCGACGCCCGCTCCGGGTCGTCGTTGCGCGTCGACATGGCACGCATCGAGGCGAACCCGGCGATCGGCAGCGGCGCGATGACCGCTTCCGTGCCGCCGGCCAGGACGACATCGGCGCGTCCGGATCGGATGATGTCCAGCGCCCAGGCAATGGCCTCCGCGCCGGTCGCGCACGCGCTGGCCGGTGAATGCACGCCGGCCTTCGCGCCGAGTTCCAGGCCGACCCAGGCCGCGGGCCCGTTCGGCATCAACATGGGTACGGTGTGCGGGCTGACCCGCCGAGGACCTGACTGCTCCAGGATGTCGTCCTGACTGAGCAGTGTCTGGGCCCCGCCAATGCCGCTGCCGACAACGACGGCGAGCCGCTCCGGATCGATTCCGGCCGCGACCGCCGCGCTGGCATCCGCGGTAGCGGGAGCCAGGCCGGCGTCCTTCCAAGCCTGATGCGCCGCGATCAGCGCGACCGCTTCGGAGCGGTCGAGCCGGCGCAACTTGACTCTGTCGATCACTTCGGACGGCTCGACGGCGAGTTGCGCCGCGATCCGTACCGGGAGCTGGGCAGCCCACTCCTGGGTCAGCGGCGTGACCCCGGAGCGACCGGCCAGCATGGCGTCCCAGGTGGACGTGACGTCCCCGCCGAGCGGGGTCGTCGCGCCGAGCCCGGTAACGACGACGTCCGTTGTCACAGTGTTACGCCTGCGCCTTCTCGATGAACGACACGGCGTCGCCGACGGTCTTCAGGTTCTGCACCTCGTCGTCGGGGATCTTGACGCCGAACTTCTCCTCGGCCGCGACGACGACCTCGACCATCGACAGCGAGTCGACGTCCAGGTCATCGGTGAACGACTTCTCCTCGGCGACGTCGCTCGGGTTGACTCCAGCGACCTCTTCGAGGATCTCGGCGAGGCCCTCGGTGATCTCGGGGCGACTGCTCATGGGTGGGGTTCCTTCCGTATCGATACCTGTCATGCCACGTTCGTGGCGGCAAACTTCTCCGACCAACCTAGTCGATCATGCGTTTCTTGGCGGTTGTTACGGTTCGATGTGACGGGTCGGTGCGACGGGCTTGGTACTACGAACTTGGTGGTACGAACTTGGTGGTACGGGCTTGGTGCTAGGGGCAGCGGACGACCTGGCCGGCGTACGTGAGGCCGCCGCCGAAGCCGAATAGCAGGATCGGACCGCCGGACGGGATCTCGCGTCGCTCGAGCAGCTTCGACAGGGCGAGCGGGATGCTCGCCGCCGACGTGTTGCCCGATTCGACGATGTCGCGCGCGACGACCGCGTTCTCGACGCCGAGCTTGCGCGCGAGCGGATCGATGATGCGCAGGTTCGCCTGGTGCGGCACGAACGCCGCGAGCTCGCTCGGGTCGACGCCGGCCTTCTCGCAGACCTGGCGGGCCAACGGCGGCAACGCGTACGTGGCCCAGCGGAAGACCGACTGGCCGGCCTGCTTGATGTACGGGCGCCAGCCCTCGATCTGGATCACTTCGCTCATTTCCGGCGCGGAGCCCCAGACCACGGGACTGATACCGGCCGGCTCGTTCTCGGCGCACGCCGTGACGATCGCGGCACCGGCGCCGTCGCCGAACAGGACCGCGGTGGACCGGTCGCTCCAGTCGGTCACGTCGGAGAGCTTCTCGGCGCCGACCACGATCACGTTGCGCGCTGCGCCGGCCCGGATCGCATGGTCGGCGCTGGCTAGCGCGTACGAGAAGCCGGAGCAGGCGGTGTTGAGGTCGTACGCGCCCGGTGCGCTGACGCCGAGCTTCGAGGCGACGCGCGTCGCGACGTTCGGGCACCGGTCCACCGACGAGCAGGTGGCAACGACGATGAGGTCGATGTCGGCGGCGGTGAGACCGGAGTTCGCCAATGCCTTACCGGCCGCCGCGGCGGACATGTCGGCGACCGTCTCGCCCTCGGCGATGCGACGCTCGGCGATGCCGACGCGGTCACGGATCCATGCGTCGTTCGTGTCGACCATCTTCGCGAGCTCGGTGTTGGTCAGCACTCGACTCGGCTGATAGTGCCCCATCGCCAGGATCTTGGATCCGGTCATACTGTGTCTCTCCCTGTGGGCAACTTCCCGGTAGGCAACGTTGCTGGACGTGCTCGATGTGGTGTCACTGTTGACCGCCGACGCGCGCGAGGGGGTGGCCGGGCGCTACCGGGTCGTCGTGACGGGCGAGCCATTCGGTGAGGACGCCCGAAGCGTGGGTGATCACGTCGACGGGACCCTGCCGGGTCGTGACGTGGCCGATGACCGTACCGGCGGTGATCTCCGCACCCTCGACGAGGTCGGCGGCGGGGATGAAGTTGCCGCTCGCCGCGGCGACGACGACCCGGAAGTGCGGCGTCGGCTCGTGGGTCGGCGACGGCGCGTGGCGCGCGATCAGCTCGCGCGCGGCGGTGAGGTCGTCGGGGGGATTCACGGTCACGATCTCGACGCCCTTGAGGGCCCGCTTGGCCAGGCCGGCCAGTGTGCCGGCCGGCGGCAGCTCGATGATCGCGGTGACGCCGAGGTCGGCCATGGTCTGCATGCACAGGTCCCAGCGCACCGGTGCGGTGACCTGCGCGACCAGTCGTCGCAACATCGCCGCGCCGCTCGGCACCGCCCGACCGTCGAGATTCGACAGCAGGATCCGATGCGGGTCGGCCGGGGCGATTCCGCTCGCCACCGCGGAGAGTGCGGCCTCGGCCGGAGCCATGTACGTGGTGTGGAAGGCGCCGGCCACGGACAGCGGGATGATGCGTGCCTTGGCCGGCGGAGCGGCCGCGAACTTCTCCAGTCCCTCGACCGAACCGGCCGCGACGATCTGGCCGGCGCCGTTGCGATTGGCCGGGTAGACCCCGGCGGCTTCGATCGTGGCCAGGACCTCGTCCTCGGCGCCGCCGAGAACGGCCGACATGCTGGTTGGTTCGAGGGCGCAGGCGGCGGCCATTTCGCGACCGCGTACGGCGGCGAGCGTGACCGCGGCATCGGGCGTGAGCACACCGGCGATGCCGGCCGCACCCAACTCGCCGACGCTATGGCCGGCGACGACCAGCGGCGTGCTGTCGGTCCGCGGAAGGTGTTCGGCCGCAAGGAGTGCGGCCGCCACCAGCAACGGCTGTGTCCGGGCGGTGTCCTTGATCTCATCGGCGTCGGCCGCCGTGCCAAGATGCAGGAGATCGAGGCCAGCGAGCGCGGACCACCAGCGCAGTCGAGCCTCGGTAGAGGATTCGGTGAGCCAGGGAGTCAGGAAGCCAGGTTTTTGTGAACCTTGGCCAGGTGCGAGGAGGGCGAGCACACATATGACTCTGCGGCATCTGTGGCGGCTGGGTCCCTGTCGCCAGATACGAAAGGAGCCGAGCTCTTTTGTAGGAATCCTCTAATGCTTTTGGTGGACTGTGACCTAGATCGCGCGGTCAGTCGCGCTCGGCGCCGCCACGTGCGGCCCCGAGCCGGCCGATCGCCAAGGCCACTCTGAGGGTAAACGCATCCCGTGGCACCAACGGTGCGAATCCGGTGATATCGCTGATCCGGCGCAGGCGATAGCGGACCGTGTTCGGGTGGACGAACAGCGACCGGGCAGCGCTTTCGAGCACACCACCGGCGGCGAGGAACGCATCGAGCGTTTCGAGCAGTTCCCCGCCGGCCCGGACGAGCGCGGCGAACACGTCGTTGCGCAGCGTCCGCCGGGCGTCAACGTCGCCGGCCAGAGCCCGCTCCGGCAGTAGTTCGCCGGCCGGCACCGGTCGAGGCGCTGCGGGCC
>DATCXD010000679.1:0-4626 GCA_036566005.1 Micromonosporaceae bacterium
GGGCGTCGCCTCAGGCCTGCTCGCCCGCGATCTCGCGAGCCCGGTCGCGGGCGGCTTCGAGTGCGGCGAGCAGCGCCGCCCGAACGCCGTGATTTTCCAGTTCACGGATGGCGTTGATTGTCGTACCGGCCGGCGACGTGACCGCCTCGCGCAGTTTGACCGGATACTCCCCGGAGTCCCGCAGCATGATCGCCGAGCCGATCGCGGTCTGCACGATCAGGTCGTGCGCGACCTGGCGGGGCAGGCCGAGGAGGATGCCGGCGTCGGTCATGGCCTCGACGAGGTAGTAGAAGTACGCCGGGCCGGAGCCGGACAGCGCCGTGACGGCATCCTGCTGCGACTCGGGCACCCGGATCGTCCGGCCGAGCGGCGCGAACATCTCCTCGGCCAGCGCCAAGTGCTCACCGGTGGCGTACGCACCCGGGGAGATCGCGGACATCGCCGCGTCCACCAGCGCCGGGGTGTTCGTCATGACGCGTACAACCGGCGTGCCGTCGGGCAGCCACTTAGCGAAGAATCCAGTCGGCAGGCCGGCACACAATGTCACGATCAGCTTTCCGGAGCCCGGCTCGATCATCGGTCCGAGCTCGTCCATCAGCGTCGACGCATCCTGTGGCTTCACGCTGATCGCGAGCACGTCGGCCGCGGTGACGGCGGTGGCGGTGTCGACCACGCGGATGGCGTAGCGCTCAACCAGTTCCTCGGCCCGATCGGAGCGACGAACGGTCGCGAGCAGCCGGCCGGCCGGCCATCCCGACCGGAGCAGCCCGGACAGCAGCACCTCGCCGATTTTGCCCGCACCGACGACCGCCACGGTCGCCGACGACTCGCGCCCGGTTGCGCGATCCGACCCGGTTGCGCGATCCGATTCAGTCCCGCGATTCGACCCCGTCATCCGGTCACCCCCGGTTGCTCGTACCCACGACTTAATCCGCGGCGGTGCCGGACGCAGACGCGGACCGGCACCACCGCGGAGCAGCTCATCCGAAGAACACCTCGGCCTCGGTGTAGCGCTCGACCGGGACGGTCTTCAATTCCCGCGTCGCCTCGACGAGCGGCACGCGCACGATGTCCGTGGCGCGCAGCGCGACCATCTTGCCGAAGTCGCCCTCGTGCACGGCGTCGATCGCGTGCAGGCCGAACCGCGTCGCGAGCACGCGGTCGAAGGCGGTCGGCGTGCCACCGCGCTGGATGTGCCCGAGCACCACCGTGCGCGCCTCCTTGCCGGTCTTCGCCTCGAGTTGCTCGGCCAGCCACTGACCGATGCCGCCGAGACGCACGTGCCCGAATGCGTCGAGCTTTTGATCATGCAACTGCATCTGGCCGGCAACCGGCTGGGCGCCCTCGGCGACGACCACGATCGGGGCGTATTGCGTGTGGAAGCGCTTGTCCACGTAGGCGGCGACCTGCTCGACGTCGAACTCCCGCTCGGGCAGCAGGATGACGTTGGCCCCGCCGGCGAGCCCGGCGTGCAGCGCGATCCAGCCCGCGTGCCGACCCATCACCTCGACCACCAGCGTGCGGTGGTGGCTCTCGGCCGTCGTGTGCAAGCGGTCGATCGCCTCCATCGCGATGTTGACCGCGGTGTCGAACCCGAACGTGTAGTCGGTCGCGCCGAGGTCGTTGTCGATTGTCTTGGGCACGCCGACGACCTTGACGCCGACCTCGTCGAGCTTGGTCGCGACGCCGAGCGTGTCCTCGCCGCCGATCACCACCAGTGCGTCGATGCCGAGTTCGGCGAGGTTGGCCTTGATCTTGTCAACGCCTCCGTCGATCTTGAACGGGTTCGTGCGCGACGAGCCCAGGATCGTCCCACCGCGGGGGAGAATGCCGCGGACGTCGGCCACGCCAAGCGGCCTGCTGAAACCCTCCAGCGGGCCCTTCCAGCCGTCGCGGAAGCCCACGAACTCATGGTCGTAGGCCCCGATGCCCTTGCGGACCACGGCACGGATGACCGCGTTGAGGCCGGGGCAGTCGCCGCCACCTGTGAGAACGCCGATGCGCATGGTTTGGCTCTCCTTAATGCATCGCGATGCCAACGCATCGCGATACCGGACCGGTCGGCTAACCGGTCAGGTAAACGTAGCCCGAAATGTCCCTGGGCCGTGCTCGCGGCGCATGATGTCCGGCAGCGAGATCACCGCGACCACGGCGCGCGGGGCGCGGTCGGGCCAGCAGTTAGTCGGCGGCGCTGCCGAAGCCAGGGCGGGCAGCACGCACTCTAGCGGCTCGCCGGCCGATCCGCCGAGCTTGGGCACGCATATCACGCACCGTCGACACGAGGTTCATCGAGGGTACGGACGCCGGCCATCGCATGCCACCGGGCCAGGTTGTGCCGAGCGTCGACGAGCGCGTCATGCCGGCCCTCCGCCTCCGGTAGTCTCGGCCGGCCGAGATCGTCCCAGAGCTGCCGCAGGTCCTTGGTGAAACGTGGGATCTCGCGCGGCAGCGCCGGCATCGGCCCCCACAGCTGGGCGAGCGCCACGTGGTCGTACGCCGCATACCACGCCCACAGCTCCAACTGCTCGCCCGGCCGGTCGCGGATCGGCTCCATGAGGAACGCGTACAGCTCGGTGCGGATGCGTTCCCGGGACCGCCACGCCGGATCGGCCGGCGACGGCAGCTTGTTCAGCACGTTACGGCGCACCCATGGCAGAGCGTGCGTGTCGTCGTATTCGGTCGACACCGCGTAGAACTCCCGGCCGTTCTCGTCGACGACGCCGATCGACACCAGGTCGATCAGCCGGCCGTCCTCGATGAACTCCGTGTCATAGAAGTACCGGTACGCCATGACTACCCATCTCGACGTCTTTTCGCGCAGCTGCCGGCCGATGCCGACCACGATCAATCTCGCGCCATCCTCGCGGCTCCGGTGCCGGGCCATCTCGTCGGGGTCGCCAGAGGCATCGATTAAGGTAAGCGTGCTGTTGGCTCAGGCCCGTGGTATGCACCTGCTCTCCGTCGTGGGATCGCCACGCCACGTCGACGTCGGTATATACAAAGGGCACACCAGCGGCCATCATCTGGGGGTGGGCAGCGCGCGTGTTGCGTACGCCTGCCTGGCAATTCGCATGTGGAGGTAACACCCGTGGACGTTCGGCATCACGAGACGCCCGACGCCTTGACGGGCGTCGAGATGTTTGCGGGGCTCGACGCGGAGTCCCGACAGCGCGTCATCGCGGCGGCCGTCCCCCGGACGTACCGCAAGGGTCAGCTTCTGTTCGTGGAGAACGATCCCAGCGACTCGCTCATCGTGCTGAAGCGCGGCGCGATCGCGGTCTTCCGCACCGCGCCGACCGGCGAGCGGGCGGTGCTCGCGGTGATCCGGCCGCCGAGTTTCTTCGGCGAAGTGTCGCTATTGGACGGTGGCACGAGGTCGACGTCGGCCGAGGCGATCGAGGACACCCGCGCGCTCGCGTTGTCGCGGCACGCGTTCATCGAGCTCGTGCACAGCAACCCGGCCATCCTGGACGCGGTCATGCAGTCGCTCGGCAACCTCATCCGCCGTCTCACCGAGCAGCACGCCGACCACATCTTCCTGGACCTGCCCGGCCGCGTGGCCAAGACGCTCGTGCGGCTGGCCGAGGACTCGGCGTCGCCGATGGTGACGATCGAGCTCAACCAGAGCCAGCTCGCGGCCATGGCCGGTGGCTCACGGCAGAGCGTGAACCAGGCGATCGGATCGTTCGCGACACGCGGCTGGCTGCGCACCGAAGGCCGGCGGATCGTGCTCACCGACATCTCGGCGTTGCGCCGCCGCGCCGGCATGTCCGAACAGTAAGTCGGGCCCCCGCGCCCGGAGTGGATCAGGCCGCGGCCGCGGGCGTGCGGTCCGCCGTTGCCACGATCGATGCCGCCGGTACGGCCGGAGCCGCCTTCAGCGTCGCGGCGTAGACGTCGACGTACTCGCGACCGGACAGCTCCATGAGTTCGTACATGATCTCGTCCGTGATGGCGCGTTCGACGAACCGGTCACCGGCCATGCCGGCGTAACGACCGAAGTCAAGGGGTTCGCCAAAGCGCATCCGGACCCGTCTGATCTTCGGGAGGATCTTGCCGGGCGGCTGGATCTCGTCGGTGTTCACCATCGCGACCGGAATGACCCGGGCACCGCTTTCCAGGGCCAGCCGCGCCACGCCGGTCTTGCCGCGATAGAGCCGCCCGTCCGGCGAACGCGTGCCCTCGGGGTAAATGCCGAACAGTTCACCGCTGCGCAAGATCGCCAGGCCGGTGTCCATGGCGACCTGAGCGGCCTTGCCGCCGGACCGGTCGATCGGGATCGTGCCGGTGCCGACGAAGAACGCCTTGATCAGGCGTCCCTTGACGCCGGTCCCGAGAAAGTATTCCGCTTTCGCCACGAATGTGACTTTTCGGTGCACCATCAACGGCATGAAGATCGAGTCGCAGAAGCTCAGGTGGTTGCTGGCGAGGATGGCCGGGCCGCTGCCGGGCACGTGCTCGCGTCCGGTCACATCCGGACGGAACAAGATGCGCAGGATCGGGCCCAGGACGACGTATTTCAACAGCGAATAGAACACGCTAGTCCTCTCCCGGTCCGACCCGGTCCGGTCGCCCTGTCCCGCGCCGCCCCATCGGCCGGATCGGGTGGCCGGCTCAGTCCGCCGG
>DATCXD010000680.1:0-2918 GCA_036566005.1 Micromonosporaceae bacterium
AATGCCGCGCGCGCGGCCGGTAGCGGAAATGCGGCGCGAGCGGCCGGCAACGCACCGGCGCCGCACTATCCGGTCGGGACAGCGCCGGCCTACCATCGGCCGTACCCGGCTTATGGTGGTCGTCCCGGGCCGAGCAATGGCTATCCGCCGCCCCCCGCGTGGGCGAAGGCGCCCGGGTCGTACGCTGCGCCGACGCCACCGGCGACACTGGTCGCCGCGGCTCGGTTGTTACAGCTGACCGCAGCGCTTACCGGCGTTCTCCTGCTGTGTTATGTCATCGGCTACCATCGCGTCGCGGTCGAATGGCGCCTCGCCTTTGCCCAGGTCACCCACGGCTCGGCCGGGCCCGGGATCGGCCTCGTCCTGGTGTTCCTCGCGGCGGTGCCGCAGATCGTCGGCGCGCTGGTGCTGGCTGGGCCGGTACGTCGGGGCAACCCAGTGGCACGCGTGCTGGCCTGGATCTTCATCGTCGGAAATCTGCTGTGCTGCTTTGCGACCTTCACATCGTCGAGCGCGTTCACGCCGACCTCGTCCGACTATTCGACCTCCGACCGGCGACTGATCGACGTCGCCGGCGCCCGTTTCGCCGAGGCGTTCCCGCACTGGCTCACCGCGATGACCGCGGCCGTCGCCATTGTCGGCATGCTCGCGTTGATCGCGGCCGGGTCGATGCTGTCGGTGCGGCCTTCCGTGGCCTACTTCCGGGCCATGTCGGCGATGCGGGTCCGTCGCTGACCGTGCGCCGCCAGCGAGAGGGTCCCCGGTCGGCGCGCTGGGCGTAGGTTCGCTCGTATGGGGCAGACGCATGACGGCGGCGTGTCACGGCCGATCGCGCTGATCACTGGTGCGACATCCGGCATCGGAGCGGCCTTCGCAGGGCAGCTCGCGGCGCAGGGCTATGGTCTCGTGCTCGTCGCGCGGGACACCGAGAGGCTGACGGCGGTGGCCGACGAATTGTCCGCGAGGCACCATATCCACGCCGCGGTGTTGCCGGCAGATCTTGCCACGGCCGCCGGCTGCGGCCCGGTCGAAGCGCGTCTCGCCGCCACCGACGATCCGATCGACCTCCTGGTCAACAACGCTGGCGTCACGCTGAACCGATCGTTTCTCAGGTCCACGGCCGACGACGAGGAACGCTTGCTGGGTGTCAACGTGCACGCGGTGATGCGGCTGACCCACGCGGCGCTGCCGGGCATGGTCGCGCGCCGGCACGGCGGCATCATCAACGTCTCCTCGGCGTCCGGCTTCGCGGCGGTCATGCCGGGCTCGACCTATCCGGCGAGCAAGGCGTGGGTCATGCACTTCTCCGAGGCGATCGGACTGTCCGTACGGCAGTTCGGCGTACGGGTGATGGCGCTCGCGCCGGGATACACGCGTACGGAATTCCACGATCGCGCCGGCATCAACATGAGCAAGACACCGCCATGGCTCTGGCTCGACGCGGACAACGTGGCGCGAGACGGTCTGCGCGACCTGGCCCGCGGGCGGCTGGTGAGCGTCCCCAACTGGAAGTACAAGACCGTCGTATTCGCCATGCGCCATGCGCCACGACGGTTGCTCTATCGTGCCTCGACGGACACCCGCGGCCGGATCGGTCGTGACGAAATCGATCGTGAAACAGCCGGCCGCTAGGTCGAGTGACGTCGGCCGAACGCCTCGAATCGATGAGCCGTACGGCGAAGTGAAATGTCTAGATATAAGAAATAGATGCAGGTTACTCGTTCGTTTCGTTATGCTTGAGGGCGTATCACCGCACGTCGGCGGGTGGGCTGCCAGCTACGACACCTCTATCGACCAGTACGCTTCATTCCATGTCCAGCCGTGACGACCTGCGCAAACTCATCGTAGATCTGGCGGTGGTGCATGGCCGGGTGGTGTTGTCGTCCGGTCGGGAGGCCGATTACTACGTCGATCTCCGCCGGGTGACACTTCACCACGAAGCCGCACCGCTCGTTGGCGAGGTGATGCTCGACACGGTTGCCGACTGGCAATTCGACGCAGTCGGCGGCCTGACGCTTGGCGCCGACCCGGTGGCCACCGCGATGATGCACGCGGCGGCGGCCCGTGGGCAGGCGGTTGATGCGTTTGTTGTTCGTAAAACTGAGAAGGCGCACGGATTGCAGCGTCGCGTGGAAGGTCCGAATGTGGGCGGCCGGCGCGTTGTGGCGGTCGAAGACACGTCGACGACCGGAGGAAGCGTGTTGACAGCGGTTGATGCGTTACAAAAGGCCGGAGCCGAGGTTATAGGGATAGCGGTTATCGTCGATCGGGGGGCTGGTGACGCCGCCCGCGCCGCCGGAATCGACTACAGATCCGCTTTCTCGCTGGCTGACCTCGGCCTGACGGCTTGAGATTTTTGCCGATTCGTGCCGGCAGATATGTAGTTGTATCGATGGCCCTGGTGGAAGGATGAAGTACGTGGGAACTGCGTTGGCTGAGATGACTATGCCCCAGATTTCGCCGCTTGCCGGCGAGCCTATTGAGAAGCACGACGCCGAGCGACTCGCTGGCGTCCTGAAGGCGCTCGCCGACCCGGCGCGCCTTCGCCTCCTGAGCCTGATCCAGTCCGCACCGGACGGTGAGGCATGTGTATGCGATCTGACGGCCCCGCTGGGCCTGTCCCAGCCGACGGTCAGCCACCACCTGCGCATCCTCACCGAGTCGGGCCTGCTCGAGCGCGAGAAGCGCGGCGTGTGGGCCTACTACCGGCTGGTGCCGTCCGCGATCGGTGCTATCGCTGACCTCCTTACGCCGCCGCGCAAGCGCGGCACGAAGCGCGCCGCCCGCTGACCGCTTACCGAACGATGATCGGCCGCCCCCGGATCGCCCGCTCATAGGGCCGGCGGCAAGATCCGGAGGAACCGGCAGCGCCGTGTAACGCACAGATCGCTAGCCCGATGGCCGGCGGCTCTATCGTG
>DATCXD010000729.1:0-7271 GCA_036566005.1 Micromonosporaceae bacterium
CTCCACGACAGCGCGTCCAGCCTCCAACCGCGCGACCGGCACGCGGAACGGCGAGCACGACACATAGTCGAGGCCGACCTCGTCGAAGAAGCGCACCGAGTCGGGGTCGCCGCCGTGCTCGCCGCACACGCCGATCTTCAGGTCCGGCCGCGTCGCGCGACCTTCTTGTACGGCAATCGAGATGAGCCGCCCGATGCCGTCGCGGTCGATCGACTCGAACGGCGAGATGCCGAAGATGCCGAGATCGAGGTAGCGCGTGAAGAACGAGCCCTCCACGTCGTCACGGGAAAAGCCCCAACCCATCTGGGTGAGGTCGTTCGTGCCGAAGGAGAAGAACTCAGCTGCCTCGGCGATCTGCCCGGCGGTCAGGGCCGCCCGCGGCACCTCGATCATCGTGCCGATCAGCGTGTGCACGTTGACGCCCGACTCTTCCGCGACGGCCCGCAGCACCTGGTCCGCGTCGTGCTTGACCGTCTCCAACTCCTGCACGGCGCCGACCAAGGGCACCATGATCTCCGGGTGTGGGTCGCCGCCTTCCTTCTTCACCGCCACGGCCGCTTCGGCGATCGCGCGCACCTGCATGCCGAACAGGCCCGGGATCACCAGCCCGAGGCGTACGCCACGCAGGCCGAGCATCGGGTTCTCTTCGTGCATATGCCGTACGGCGGCCAGCAGCGCCTTGTCGTGCTGATCGGGCTTTCCGGTTGCCTCGGCGACGGCGACCGAGACCGCGAGGTCCTCCAGCGGCGGCAGGAACTCGTGCAGCGGCGGGTCGATCAGCCGGATCGTCACCGGCAGACCGGACATGGCCCGGAAGATGTCGATGAAGTCGTTGCGCTGCAGCGGCATCAGTTCGTCGAGCGCGGCTTGGCGTTCGTCGTGTTCGTTCGCGAGGATCAGCCGCTCGACGAGGGCCCGGCGGTCGCCGAGGAACATGTGCTCGGTCCGGCACAGGCCGATTCCCTCGGCACCGAACCGGCGAGCCCGCCCGGAGTCGTCGCCGTTGTCGGCGTTCGTACGCACCTTGAGTCGGCGCCGGCTGTCGGCGTGGCCCAGGATGCGATCCACGGCCGCCACCAACGGATCCGCGTCGGGCCCGATCGAGCCCTCGAAATACTTCACGATTTGCGATGGCTCGACCGGCACCTCACCGGCGTACACGCGTCCGGACGTACCGTCGATGGAAATGACATCGCCCTCGGCGATGGTCGTGTTGCCGACGGTGAATTTGCCGCCGGCCAGGTCGACCTGCATCTCATCGGCGCCGCACACACACGTCTTGCCCATACCGCGGGCGACGACCGCGGCGTGGCTGGTCTTGCCGCCGCGACTGGTCAGGATGCCTTGCGCCGCAATCATTCCGGGCAGGTCGTCGGGGTTCGTCTCGCGGCGGACCAGGATGACCCGCTCGCCCTTGTCCGCCTCTTCGACCGCCCGCTTCGCGGTGAACACGACCTTGCCGACCGCGGCGCCGGGCGAGGCGGCCACGCCGCGGGTCATCTGCTTGGGATGTCCCGACGTGTCGAACGTCGGGAACATCAGCTGCGCGAGCTGCGCGCCGGTCACACGCATCATCGCTTCATCCAGGTCGATGACACCCTCGTCGATCAGTTGCGTCGCGATCACGAACGCGGCCGCCGCGGTGCGCTTGCCGACCCGTGTCTGCAACATCCACAGCTTGCCGCGCTCAATGGTGAACTCGATGTCGCAGAGATCGCGATAATGGCCTTCGAGCGTGGCCATGATGCCCATCAACTGGTCGTAGCTCTTCTTGTCGATCTCGTCGAGGTGGTCGAGCGGCACGGTGTTGCGGATGCCGGCGACGACGTCCTCGCCCTGCGCGTTCTGCAGATAGTCGCCGTAGACGCCCTGCTCGCCGGTGGCCGGGTCGCGGGTGAATGCGACGCCGGTGCCCGAGTCGGCGCCGAGATTGCCGAACACCATGGCGACGATGTTCACCGCGGTGCCGAGGTCGGCCGGAATGCGTTCCTGGCGACGGTAGAGCACCGCGCGCTCGGCGTTCCACGAGTCGAAGACCGCCTTGGTCGCGAGGTCCATCTGCTCGCGCGGGTCCTGCGGGAAATCGCGTCGTGCGTGGTCGGCGAAGATCTTCTTGTACGCGTCGACGAGCTTGCGCAGGTCCTCGGCTTCGAGGTCGACATCGTTGCGGACGCCCTTGGCCGACTTCGCGTCGTCGAGCGCGTGCTCGAATGCCTCACCCGGCACATCGCAGACCGTCTTGCCGAACATCTGGATGAGCCGTCGATAGGAGTCCCAGGCGAAGCGCTCATCTCCCCCGGCCTGCTGCGCGAGACCGCCGACGCTCGCGTCGGTGAGCCCGACATTGAGCACCGTCTCCATCATGCCCGGCATCGAAAACGCCGCACCGGACCGTACGCTCACCAGCAATGGATCGGACGGGTCGCCGAGCTTGCGACCGATCGCGGCCTCTAACGACGCAAGGTGCTCGTCCACTTCGGAACGCAGCGACTCGGGCTCCTTGCCGTCGGAGAGATACGCCTGGCAGGCCTCGGTGGTGATGGTGAAGCCGGGCGGGACGGGCAGCCCGAGATTGGTCATCTCGGCCAGGTTCGCGCCTTTGCCACCGAGCAGATCACGCAGATCCTTGTTGCCCTCGGCGAAGTCGTACACGTATTTGGTCGTGTCCACGGCAGCCTCCAGCGCACAGGGAGTTCGGCCGATGGATACCCCCGCCGTCACCGCCGGCAAACTCCGCACGAACGACATCACCTGGATTGTGTCCCGGCGTAGCTGCAGGCTAGGCGCTCGATGAGTGTCGTGGGGCGGGTGGTGACTATACCCACCAAAGGGACGGGTGCACCCGAACAGACTATTTCATGGGAGCGATCCCACGAGCAGATTCGCGCATGCGCGGACATGTTCGAGCACCGGGTCGGCGGCCAGGGGCAAAGGCCGGCCCGCGAACGGACCGGCCTTTGAGATTGCCCGCGCAATGCCGGCGACGATCAGTAGTGGCGGCCGCGACCCTGAGCCGACCGACCCTGAGCCGACCGGCCCTGAGCCGATCGATCCTGAGCCGACCGGCCCTGAGCCGACCGGCCGGACGGAACACGCGCCGCCGGCTTTCGCGGTGCGCGGTGTTGGGCGTCGCCCGTCACGGCCGGCGCCACCGGAACCCCGGAGGGGGTACGGGCGCCGGTGATCCGTACGAGTTCGGCGTCACCCGGACGCACTCGCACCGACCGGGCCTTGACACCCGCAGCGGCGAGCAGTCGACTCGTCTCCCGATCCTGCTCCGGGAGCACCAGGGTGACCACGGTCCCGGTCCGACCGGCCCGCGCCGTACGCCCACCGCGATGCAGGTAGTCCTTCGCGTCACCGGGCGGGTCGACATTCACCACGAGGTCGACGTCGTCGACGTGGATGCCGCGGGCGGCCAGGGAGGTCGCGACGAGCGCTGTGACCGTGCCGGTCTTGAACCCGTCGAGGGTACGTGTCCGCTGCGGTTGCGACTTGCCGCCGTGCAGAGCGGCCGCGTTCACTCCGCAGGCCTGCAGCTGGCGCGCCAACCGGTCGGCTCGATGCTTCGTGCCGACGAACATGATGACCCGACCATCACGCGCGCCGATATGCGCCGTGGTCTCGTTCTTGTCCGCCGCGTCGACGTGCAGCACGTGGTGGTCGAGTGTGGTCACGGCCGACGATGGCGGGTCGATCGAGTGGCGTACCGGTTCGTTGAGGAACCGCCGAACGAGCCGGTCTACCTCACCGTCGAGCGTCGCGGAGAACAGCATCCGCTGGCCGCCCGGGTCCGTACGCGTGAGCAGCGAGGTCACCTGGGGCAGGAAGCCCATGTCGGCCATCTGGTCGGCCTCGTCGAGCACGGTCAGCACGACGCGATCGAGGCGGCAGTCGCCCCGATTCACGAGATCGTTCAGCCGGCCCGGCGTCGCAATCACGATGTCGATGCCGCGACGCAGTGCATCGGCCTGGCGGGTCAGGGACAGGCCACCGACGACCACCGTGGTGGTGAGCCGGACGGCCTTGGCGTACGGCGCAAGTGCGTCCGCGACCTGGGCCGCGAGTTCACGGGTCGGCACGAGGACGAGGCCGATCGGTCGCCGAGGCTCGGCGTGGCGACCGGCGAGACGGGTAAGCATCGCGAGACCGAAGGCGAGGGTCTTGCCGGAACCCGTACGGGCCCGGCCGAGGACGTCGTGACCGGCAATGGCGTCCGGCAGTGTCGCCGATTGGATGGCGGTTGCCATCGTGAATGCCTGCTCCGCCAGTACGCGGAACAGGGCGGGATCGAGCGGCAGGTCGGCGAACGGCGCCAGCGGAGCGGGCGCGGCCGGCGGTGCGGAGACGGGCTGATGCGATCGACGTGTGCCGGGATGCGGTGATGAAGCGTGCGGGCGCGCGGGGTGTGATGGCGCCTCGTGTGGCGACGCGACGACGGCATGAGTTTGGATCGGGTGCGGTTGAGAGCTGGACTGCGACGGACGCCGCCGTCGGGGAGCACGCGTAGGCGTGACCAATACAGAGCCTTTCGTAGGCGGCTCTGCGAGGCCAACGCCGGCCCGAGGGCGGCACATTTCAGGCGATGCGAGCCGAGTTCCGGCCGCGCTCATGCGCTCCGGGGTGGTGCAGGATAGGTGCGACCGGACCGGCGTACCCCACACGTTCGCGTCGTGTTTGTGACGCGAGCGTGTGAAGTGGCGATCCGACATGAGCGCCCATTGGCGGCGCTCAGCCGCACCATGCGGTGTAGGAAATCAGACGACGCGGACGCCATCGGCCTGGAGACCGCGGTCACCCTTGACGATGTCGAATTCGACGCGCTGATCCTCGTGGAGTTCGCGGTATCCGTCGGCCAGGATCGCCGAGTGATGGACGAACACGTCACGGCTGTCGCCGTCGACGGTGATGAAGCCGAAACCCTTTTCGGCATTGAACCATTTAACTGTCCCAGTGGACATATTTCGTAAGCTCCTCAGCTTGATAGGCGCCCGCATGCTGCGGGGCCCGGATGGGCGTCTCGAGCAGCAGCAGAGCTACGGCCAACCATGGAAGAGGAAGCCGACCCCGGACGGAACCGGGAAACAAACGCAACTACACACCAGAAACTGCGACGCAAGCATACACGGCTAGATCTTCGACGGCCGGATTCGGCCTGGTGAGCAGAATCGCGGCGATTTATCGCCGAATCGGACCGGCGCGGGAATATGTTGTCAATTCGTCATCATCGATGGACGAACAGGGGCAGCCCAGCGGCCACGGCCTGTGATAAGTAAAAGGCCATGCCATGGGTGCAGCGATATCTGATCAACCGCGAATTCGCGCGGCTCTGGTATGGCCAGGCCGTCTCGACGGTCGGCGACATGATTTTCGACACGACTCTCGTGTTGTGGGTGGCGACCTTACTCGCCAAGGGCAAGTCCTGGGCGCCGGCCGCCGTCAGCGGCATCATGCTGTCCGTCGGCATCGCCGTCATGGTGGTCGGGCCGCTCGCTGGTGTCTTCGTGGATCGGTGGAACCGGGGCCTGACCATGCTGCGCACCGAGGTGTTGCGCGCGATCATGGTCGCGGCGCTGGCAGCGCTGGCGTTCCTGCCCACCAGTGCACTGCCGATCTGGGCATGGCTGGCGGTCATCTATGTCGTGGTTTTCGTGGTCAACGCGTCGGAGCAATTCTTCAACCCGTCCCGATTCGCCACCATCGGCGACGTCGTGTCGGGCGACGTCGACCGTGCTCGGGCCGCCGGCATTGGGCAGGCCACCCAGGCGGTTGCCGCGATTGTCGGCCCTCCGCTGGCCGCGCCGCTGCTCTTCACCGTCGGACTGCAGTGGGCACTGGTCGTCAACGTCGCGTCGTACGTGGTGTCGTTCGTCGCGATCCGCTCGATCCGCCTGGACCGCGCCGTCCCCGAGCGCGCGACCGGCAGCAACCTGTGGAGCGAGTTCGTCGCCGGTCTGAAGATGTTCGCCAGCAACCGCTTCCTCGTAGCTCTTCTCACCATCGCTGTGATCGCACAATTGGGCACCGGCGCGATGAACACGCTGGACGTGTTCTTCCTCACCGACAACCTGCACGCGAGCGCCCACCTGCTCGGCTTCGTCTCCATGGCGTTCGGCGTCGGCGCGATCCTCGGAGCGCTGTCGGCCGGTCGGATCGTCAAATGGTTCGGTGCCCGGCGCACGACCTGGGTGGCGCTCACGTTGACTGGCATCGTCGTGCTCGTTTTCGCGCGGCAGACCGTTTTCGTCGCGGGGCTCCTCGCGTTTTTCTTCGTCGCCGTCCCGGCGACCGTGCTCAACACGTCGATCAGCCCGCTCATGCTGAGCGCGACGCCGCGCGAATACCTGGGCCGCATGTTGGCGGTTTTCAACCCGATCAACACGGCCGCGTCGATGCTCTCGGTGGTCGTCGCCGGCTGGCTCGCCAGTACGGCGTTGCTGCACTTCCACGCCGACGTAAGCGGCCTACATCTCGGGCGCATCGACACGATCTTCACGCTCTCCGGACTGCTCATCGTGGCCGGCGGTCTCTACGCCTCGATTGCGCTGCCCCCGGATCCGTCGGTGGTGGCGCCCGAGCCGTCGGACGGACACGGCGGTACGGTCGTCGGCGAGGTCGCCGAGATCGGCGCTCCGGGCGTGATTCCCACCCAGGGCGTCACCGAGCCGCTGGTCGATCCGGCCGGTTCTTGAGACCGCCGCGACGAAGTCAGGCCCCTTTACGCCTGGCCGACAGGCTTCCCCCGTGCGTGTGGACCCGCGTGTTGTCGCAAGCCTCCGATACGGCGCGTAGCCTGAGGGCGTCTGATAGTGGCCCTCGGTGCGGAAGCGTGCAAGGCAGTCAGTCTTGGTCCGAAGCGCCAACGATTCGCGACCCTGTTGTGCCTTCGTTGTTCGCCGCCGGCTGGAGGACGACCGACTCCGGAACGAACTCGCCGTGGCCCTCCGACAGCTCCGCGATCTCCGCCGAGGCATTCCGCTCGAATGGGGAACTTCAGGGCGTGTTCGGCGTTCTGATCAGCATCCGCAGCGCGTTCACCAGCCGTGCCGCGTCCTTCTCGCCGAGCGGGGCGAGAAACTCGTGCTCCGCCGCCTCGCGGGCGTCCTCCGCATCGGCCCGCACCCGCCTGCCCGGCTCCGTCAACTCAACGACGTTGCGGCGGCGGTCCTCCTCACTGCGGCGCCGTTCCACCAACCCCTTGCTCTCCAGCGCATCGACAAGAGCGACCATCGTCGTGCGGTCCACGCCCAGCAGCCGCGCGGCCTCCAGTT
>DATCXD010000012.1:0-2812 GCA_036566005.1 Micromonosporaceae bacterium
CTCCACCGTCCGACAGCCATCCGATCGGACTGTTCCGCCCCGCCGCCGGCGCCCATCCCGACGAGCACGACGACGAGCTGCGCTGCTCGGCCAAGGGCTGCCAGCGTCCGGCGACGTACGCGCTGCACTGGAACAACCCGAAGCTGCACACGCCGGACCGGCGCAAGACCTGGCTCGCCTGCGACGACCACCGTGAGTCACTAGCGGCGTTCCTGGACGTACGCGGATTCCTGCGTGACGTCGCGCCGCTGTGACGGCCCTACTCGGTGATCCGCTCGCTCGCCACGGACGGCTCGAACGACACGCTCGCCGCGATCTCGGCGGCCGCGTCGTCGGCGGCGCCCCAGGAGTCCCCTCCGGCTGAGCGCAGGCTCGACCCGGCCGAGACGGGCTCGTGTTTCGGGCCGTCCATGGACGACCCGCCGTCACGGACCGCATCGGATGTGTCGGCGGCGTCCACCGGGGTCGCCGAAACAGTGGTGATCGGAGCGGCAGCAACCGGCATCGCGATCGCCGGCACCGCGGTGAGGCCGGCGGGCACGGGCGACAGACCGCTCGGGATCGGAGAGGCCGGAGCCGGCACGGTCGCGGGCGACGTCGCCTGGCGCTGTTTCCATGCCGCCCAGGCCCTCTCGGCCGCGGACACGCCGACCATGGTCACGACGACATAGAACCAGCCCACGAGCACATCGGTCATGTAGTGCTCGCCCGAGTAGACGAGGGTGAACGTCATCGCCAGCGGGTACGCGAGCAGCAGCGGCCACCAGCGCTTGCGTACGGTCGGCAGGAAGAACGCGACAACGATCAGCGCATATGCACTGTGCAGCGACGGCATGGCCGCGACCGGGTTGGCGGCGTCGATCTTCGCGGCGTTGAGCAGGTTGCCCGCTCCGTGCAGGCCGATGGCGCTCCAGCCGCGCGTGGCCAGTCCGTCGTGGATCGGCTGGATGTACAAGTCATAGGCGGCCATCCACGGCGGCGCCGCGGGGTAAAGGAAATACGTTGCCAAGCCGAGCACGTTCAGCGTGATGAACCGGCGGATGAACGAAGCCCACCGAGCGCGGTTGCGCATCCACAGCACCACCGCGACGATCAGCGCGGTCACGAAGTGCGAGAAGTAGACGAAGCTGACCGCCACGTCGTACCACTGGATGTTTATGTGGTAGAGGTGGTCCTGCAACCACACGGTCGGCACGACACCGCCGGTAAGCCAGCCGAACATCGTCTCGTCGCCATGGATCATCTCGGTTATATGTGGCGCGAAATCCTTGTCCGCGACGCCGCGGGAGACGTTGTACAGCACCAGCAGGAGTACCACCGCGACCCAGTCTCGGGCGAACGTCAGGTGGCTGCGCCACGGCCGGTCGCTGTGCCACGCGATGGTGATTGTCCACAGCCAGACGAAGGCGTAGACCGGATCGGTCGGCAGGCCGAGGACGAAGAGCATGCCGACGAAGGCGGCGACCCAGATCGTCATGGCGATGATGCGGCGGCGCTTAGTACCTAGACCGGTGTGCGCCACCCGCGTCGTAGACGCGGGATCGTCGGGCGCGGTGTGGTCCGCGGCGGAGGGAGTCAAGGTCATGGCTTGTCGAGGTTACCCAGCTAGTCTGAGAGTAACCTCGACGGCCTGGTCATCGTGACCAGATCAACAATCGGATGAATCGCCCGCATCGCTGTGAACTGCGGTTTATTCCGGAGCATTACCCGCAGTAAATGCAACAAGCTCATACGGTCATCGCGGCAAGGCCGTGCCGATCGGCAAAATGGCAAGATCATCCACCGGTACGGTGTCCGGATACTTCACGCCCGCGCCGGTGTTGAGGAAGACCACGCGTTCCGGGCCGAGCAACCATCCGTCGCGTCGCAACCGGCGAAGGGCGGCCAGGCACGCAGCACCCTCGGGACACAACAACAGGCCCTCGAGTTCGGCGTACGCGCGCAGCTCAGCGAGGATCTCGTCGTCGTCGACCGCGACCGCAGTGCCCTTCGACTCGTCCAGCGCGGTCAGGATCAGCTCATCGCCGAGCGGCGCCGGCACGGTGATGCCGAACGCCACCGTATGCGCGTCGACCCATGGCTCGGCGTGACGAGCACCGGAATCGAAGGCACGCACAATCGGAGCGCAACCGCTTGCCTGCACGGCGACCAGGCGCGGCGTCGGCCCGGACACCCAGCCCAGCGCGCGCATCTCGTCGATCGCTTTGTGGATGCCGATCAAGCCGACTCCGCCGCCGGTCGGGTAGACGATCACGTCGGGCAGTTGCCAGCCGAGCTGCTCGGCGATTTCGTACCCCATGGTCTTCTTGCCTTCGAGCCGGTACGGCTCCTTGAGCGTCGACGCGTCGAAGACCGCGCCGCCCGATTCGGCCACGAATGCCGCGACCATCCGTCCGGCGTCGCCGATGAGTCCGTCGACCAGGTAGACGTCCGCGCCGGCGGCCACGCACTCACGCCGCGTGATGACTGGTGCGTCAACCGGCATCGCAACGGTGGCACGCATGCCGGCCCGCGCGGCGTACGTCGCCCACGCGGCTCCGGCGTTGCCGTTGGTCGGCATGGCGACGTGGCCCACGCCGAGTTCGGCCGCGCGGGACACGCCGACCGCCGCTCCGCGGGCCTTGAAGGAACCGGTCGGTATCAGCCCCTCGTCCTTGATGAGCAGGCCGGGCAGGCCGATGGACGCACCGTAGCGACCGGCCGGCAGCAACGGCGTCCAGCCCTCACCGAGCGTCACCGCGTGGCTCTCGTCGTCCAGCGGTAGGACTTCCCGATAGCGCCAGAGGTCGGCTCGTCGGCCGGCGATGTCGGC
>DATCXD010000014.1:0-6407 GCA_036566005.1 Micromonosporaceae bacterium
GGCAGCCGCAGCGAATAGCCACGGACCTGGATGTCGCGCTCCTCCAGGACATTGAACAGCGCGACTTGGATGCGCTCGGCGAGGTCGGGCAGCTCGTTGAGGCCGAACACGCCACGGTTCGTTCGTGGCACGAGGCCGTAGTGCACGGTCTCCGGGTCGCCGAGCGTACGGCCCTGGGCCACCTTGACCGGGTCGACGTCACCGATCAGGTCGCCGACGCTCGTATCGGGCGTGGAGAGCTTCTCGGTGTAGCGGTCGTCCCGGTGGCGCCACGCGATCGGCAGGTCGTCGCCCAGGTCGGCCACGAGGCGGCGGCAACGTACACACACCGGCGCCTGCGGGTCGTCGTGGATCTCGCAGCCGGCGACGACGGGGATCCACTCGTCGAGCAGACCGACCAGCGTACGCATGAGCCGGGTCTTGCCCTGGCCGCGCTCGCCGAGAAGGACGATGTCGTGCCCGGCGAGCAGGGAGCGCTCCAGCTCGGGTACGACAGTGTCGTCGAAGCCGACAATCCCCGGGAACGCGGTCTCGCCGGAGCGGAGGCGGGCGAGCAGGTTGTTGCGGATCTCCTCCTTCACGGTGCGGGCGGTGTAACCGGAGTCGCGGAGTTCGCCGAGCGTGGCCGGCGATGGAGGCGCGGACGTCATATTTCGACCCTACGTCGGCTTGCGCTACCGCCACGTTCCTAGCGGTCAGCGCTCAGCTGAACGCGAAATCCACCCGACCGGCGACCCGGGTCGGCGCGAATGGGCCCGGTCCCGCGGCCCGGGTAGCCTGAGGTGGTCACGGAAGGGAAGTCAGCGGGTGTCGAGAAGCTACAGCGTGATCACGTACGGCTGCCAGATGAATTCGCACGATTCCGAGCGGATCTCGGGCCTGCTGGACGCGGCCGGTTATGTGCCCGCCGCCGCCGACGAGACGGCGGACGTGGTCGTGTTCAACACGTGTGCCGTACGGGAGAACGCGGACAACCGCCTCTACGGCAACCTCGGCCACCTCGCACCGGTCAAGACGCGCAACCCCGGCATGCAGATCGCCGTCGGCGGCTGCCTGGCCCAGAAGGACCGCGGCGAGATCGTCAAACGTGCCCCCTGGGTCGACGTCGTGTTCGGTACGCACAACATCGGCTCCCTTCCGGTTCTGCTGGAACGGGCCCGCCACAACGCGTCGGCCGAGGTGGAGATCCTCGAAGCGCTCGAGGTCTTCCCGTCGACGCTGCCGACCCGCCGCGAGTCGACGTATTCCGGCTGGGTCTCGATCTCGGTCGGCTGCAACAACACGTGCACGTTCTGCATCGTCCCAAGCCTGAGGGGCACCGAGAAGGACCGGCGGCCGGGCGACGTGCTGGCCGAGGTCCGCGCACTCGTCGACACCGGCGTCCTCGAGGTCACCCTGCTCGGCCAGAACGTCAACTCGTACGGCGTGGAGTTCGGTGACCGGCTCGCGTTCGGGAAACTGCTCCGCGCGACGGGGGAGATCGACGGCCTGGAACGCGTACGGTTCACCAGCCCGCACCCGAAGGACTTCACCGACGACGTGATCGCGGCCATGGCCGAGACGCACAACGTCTGCCACCAGCTGCACATGCCGCTGCAGTCCGGTTCGGACGCTGTCCTTAGGAGCATGCGCCGCAGCTACCGCCGCGAGCGTTACCTCGGGATCATCGACCGGGTCCGGTCCGCGATGCCGGACGCCGCCATCACGACGGACATCATCGTCGGTTTCCCGGGCGAGACCGAAGAAGACTTCGAGCAGACCCTGGAGGTCGTACGGGCCGCGCGGTTCGCGAGCGCGTTCACGTTCCAATACTCCAAGCGGCCGGGTACGCCCGCCGCGACGATGGACGGCCAGGTGCCCAAGGAGGTCGTCGCCGAACGCTACCAACGGCTGATGGCCACGCTGGAGGAGATCACCTGGGCCGAGAACACAAGGCTGATCGGCACGACGCAGGAAGTCCTCGTCGCCATCGGTGAGGGTCGCAAGGACGGTGCGACCGGGCGCATGTCGGGTCGGGCCCGCGACGGTCGCCTCGTCCACTTCGCCACGAACGGCGGTGCCATCGGCGGTGACAGCCGCGAAAGCGTCGACGCAACAACCATCCGACCCGGCGACATCGTGCACGTGGACATTACGTACGCAGCACCGCATCACCTGAACGCCGACGGTGCGATCCGGTCGCATCGTCGCACCCGGGCCGGCGATGCCTACGAGGCCGGGCACACGACCCGTACCCCCGGCGTGGCCTTGGGAATGCCGACCGTCGGCGCGCCCGCGGCAGTGACCGTGACCGGCGCGGCGGCCTGCGGCTAGCGGGCGTGGCCCTCCGCCAGCGCAAGGATCTGCCGCTTGCCGTCGAGGGCCTGCTCGGCGTCGCGGATGCGCTTCGCGTCGCCGGCCGCCTTCGCCCGATCGAGGCGCGCTTCCGCCTCGGCGACCTGTTCGCGCATCTGCAGCAGCAGCGGGCTCGCCGATGGTTCGGGTCGGCGCCAGGCGACGTCCATCGCAGCCCGGATCTTCTCTTCGACCGCCCGCCACCGCCGGTCGAGATTGGCGCCCGAGTCGCGCGGTGCGCGTCCGGCGTCGTGCCACCGCGTCTGCAGGTCACGCATCGCGGCCTGAGCGGCCTTCGGATCGCCGTCGATGTCGAGCGCCTCGGCCAGAGCCAGGATGGCCTGCCGCTTTTCGAGCGTGGCTTTCGCCTCGGCGTCCCGCGCCGAGAACGTCTCGCTGCGCCGCGTGAAGAACGCGTCCTGGGCGGCGCGGAACCGTTCCCACAACCGCTGCTCGACGTCCTTCGCGGCGCGCGGCGCCGCCTTCCACTCGGCCATCAGCTCCTTGAGCCGGTTGGCCGTCGCGTTCCACTCGGTCGAGTCGGCCAACGCCTCGGCCTCCGCCACCAGTTCGTCCTTGCGACCCTGGGCCTGCTTGCGAGTCGCGTCGAGAGTGGCGAAGTGGCCGCCACGGCGGCGGGTGAACGCGTCGCGGGCGGCGGCGTACCGCTTCCACAACTCGGTGTCGGTCTTGCGGTCGACGCCGCGGATCGTCTTCCAGTCGTCGAGGATCGCCTTGAACCGATCGCCGGTCGCCTTCCAGCTCGTCGACTCGGCGCCGAGCGCTTCGGCCTCGGTCACCAGCGCCGTCTTGCGGGCGATCGCTTCGACACGGGCGGCGTCACGGGCCGCCCGCGACTCGTCCGCCTTCTGGGTCGCGACGCCGGTGAGCTTCTCCAGCCGCGCCGACAGGCCGTCGATGTCGCCGACAACGTGTGCTTCGGGCAGGCTCGCGTGGATGCGCTTGATGGTGGACAGGGCACTCTGCGCGTCGGCGGCGCCGCTGCCGAGCCGGGCCTCGATGAGGTTGACCTCGGTGACCAGGTCGTCGAAGCGGCGGGCGAAGTGAACCAGACCCTCTTCGGGCGCGCCGGCCTGCCAGGACCCGACCGCGCGCTCGCCGCCGGCCGTCTTGACGTATACGGTTCCGTCGGAGTCCACGCGCCCGAAGGCGGTCCAGTCTTCCATCTCAACCTCGTTCTTCCCGGCCACGCTTGAGGATTGGCGCGAGCCGCCACAGTGCAGTCGGTGTAGACCCCGGAGGAGTTACCACCGAAGGCATTGTCACAGGTATCCCCCGGTCCAAGTCGAGCGGCCACCGCGGACCGTGACCATATGGTGTCCTGACACCCAGGCGAACACGGGCACCCGTCGACCCGTGGAACCGGTCGATGTCCGGCTACGGTGGCAGCGTGCCTGCAGTCGTCGCGGTTGTCTGCCCCCATCCTCCCCTCCTGGTGCCAGCGATGGCAGGGCAGGCTGCCTGGGAATTAACAGAACTTCGCTCAACGTGTGACGCCGCGGTCAACGAGCTGTGGTCGGCCGAACCGGATCAGATCGTCGTTGTGGGCGACGGGGCCTCGACCGAAACTTACGCTTCGTCCGCTATCGGATCGTTTGCCGGGTACGGTCTTCCGCTGGCCGTGCGCCTGGCCGGCGGTGAGGTGGCTGCCGGTGCTGCCCCGGCGACGCTGCCGCTCAGCCTGTCGGTAGCCGCCTGGCTGCTACGCGATCGTCCGGTCGGGCCGCCACGGGTTGGCCTCTCGGTCGCGCCGGATTCCGCCCTCGACTGCCGGCGGCTGGGTGCGTCGTTGGTCGGCGGCTCGTCGCGGGTCGCCCTTTTGATCATGGGAGACGGGTCCGCCTGCCACGGCCCGAAATCCCCCGGGTACGACGACCCGAGAGCGACGTTGTTCGACGCGAGCGTCACGAGCGCGATGGCGGCGTGCGACACGGACGCGCTGCTCGCTCTCGACATCGACGTGGCGACCGATCTGCTCGTCGCCGGCCGGGCGCCCTGGCAGGTCTTGGCCGGTGCGGTCGACGCGTCCGGCGGAACGTGGGCCGGGTCGGTCACGTACGCCGACGCACCGTACGGCGTGCAGTACACCGTCGCGACATGGCTGCCCGTCGCCGTCGATATGGCGCGCGCGGCGTGACCGTCGCCGGGACGGTCCTCGCGATCGTCGGACCGACCGCTGCCGGCAAGTCGGCGCTGTCGCTGGCGCTCGCCGACCGCCTCGGCGGCGAGGTCGTCAACGCCGACTCGATGCAGCTCTACCGCGGGATGGACATCGGCACCGCGAAGCTCACGCCGGCCGAGCGCCGCGGCATCAACCATCACGTGCTCGACGTCTGGCCGGTCACGCAGTCGGCCAGCGTCGCCGAATATCAGCGGCTCGCCCGCGCCGCGATCGACGACATCGTGGCCCGCGGCCGGGGGCCGCTGCTGGTCGGCGGCTCCGGCCTCTACGTCCGTGCGGCGCTCGAACACTTCGAGTTCCCCGGTACGGATCCCGAGCTGCGCGCGCGGCTCGAAGCCGAGCTCGCCACCGTCGGCTCCGGCCCGATGCACGCCCGGCTCGCCTCGGTCGACCCGGCCGCGGCGGCGAGGATCCTGCCCTCCAACGGGCGGCGCGTCGTCCGTGCGCTGGAGGTCATCGAGTTGACCGGCGCGCCGTTCGCGGCCGCGTTACCCGATCCGACGCCGGTCTACCCGAGCGTGCAGGTCGGCATGGACCTCGACACCGCGACGCTGGACGCGCGGATCGCCTCCCGCGTACGGCATATGTTCGACGCCGGCCTCGTGGACGAGGTGCGGGCACTGCTGCCCGAGGGTCTGGCCGACGGGCGTACGGCGAGCCGGGCGCTCGGCTACCAGCAGGTGCTGGCCTACCTTCACGGTCGGAGTGATCTGGCCCAGGCGGCGGCCGACACGATCCAGGCGACCCGGCGTTTCGTCCGTCGCCAGCGCACCTGGTTCCACCGCGACCCGCGGATAGGCTGGCCGGATGCGACCGCGCCGAACCTGGTCGACGACGTGATTGCGATGATGGAACGCGGACCGACGGCAATGACGGGAGAGCCATGAAGTTCGCCAAGGCGCACGGCACCGGCAACGACTTCGTCGTGCTGCCCGATCCGGACGGCGCACTCGAACTGACGCCGCGCCTGGTCGCCGCGCTGTGCGACCGGCGCCGGGGGATCGGTGGCGATGGGGTGCTCCGGGTCGTCCGGTCGGCGAAGCATCCGGAGGCGGCCGGTCTCGCCGGCGAGGCCGAGTGGTTCATGGACTATCACAACGCGGACGGTTCGATCGCGGAGATGTGCGGCAACGGCGTGCGGGCGTACGTGCGATATCTCGCGTCGTCCGGCCTGATCGCCGCCGACACCACCCGACTTGACGTGGCGACCCGGGCCGGCGTCGTACCGGTCCAGATCGGATCCGACGACCTGACGGTCGGGCTGCCGGTGCCGATCGTGGGCGGCGAGTCGACGGCGACCGTCGCCGGGTTGGCGTACGCGGGCGTTGCCGCATCGGTCGGCAATCCGCATCTGGTCTGCGCGGTGGCCGATGTGGCCGCGTTGAACGCTCTCGATCTCGGCCGCCCGCCACGGGTCGACGCGGCCACGTTCCCGGACGGCGTCAACGTCGAGTTCATCGCGGCCGGCGCGCCGGTCGCGGGGGCCGACCGGCACGTGCACATGCGGGTGTACGAGCGCGGCTCGGGCGAGACGCTGTCGTGCGGCTCCGGCGCGTGTGCGGTGGCCGCGGTCGTGCTGCGCGACGTGGGCATGACGCCCGGAACCGGTACGGTCGCGGTCGACGTACCGGGCGGGCGGCTGACGATCACACTGGACGGCGACACCTGCCGGCTTTCCGGGGCCGCGGTCGTCGTGGCCACCGGCGAGGTCGACCTCACCACGCTCTGACGGCTTTCTCGCCCGCCGGTTCAACAGATCATGGTGCCGTTACGGCGCTATCGGCCCGGTGGCGCACCAAGATCGGCCCACCGAGGCGATCAGTCGGCGAGGTCCATCTCCAGCTCGAAAAGCGAACCGGCGCGCAGCGAC
>DATCXD010000016.1:0-2373 GCA_036566005.1 Micromonosporaceae bacterium
GGCAGCCGCAGCAACGGAAGTGTGATGGTTCGCAGGACCGACCACGGGCCGGCGCCGGCGATGCGAGCCGCGCGTTCGGCGTCCGGGTCGGCGCGCGCCGCCAGGCCGGCGGTCATCGCCAGGTAGGCGAGCGGAAGGCTGTGTACGGACAGGACGAGCGTGATACCGACCGGACCGAGCAGACCGGGGATCGTCACGTGGCCGATCTGGTCACCGACGCCGGCCGGACCGTACGCCTGGCTCCAGGCGAAGCCGAGCACGAACTCCGGGATGATGAGCGGGCTCGCCAACAGCAGGCGCAGTGCGGTGCGCAGCCGCCCGGTGCGTCGTTCGACGGCGATCGCGCAGGCGGTGCCGGCGACCACCGCGACGACCGTCACGACGGCCGCGATCGCGAGCGTGTGGACGATGGCGAGCGGCGCGCCCGGTGCGCGCAAGCTGTTTCGTACCCCCGATGCGCCATCCTCCGACGCCACCCGCACCAGCTCAGCGAGCGGGACCACGACGAGCGCCGCCACCGCGACGATGACGCCGGCAATCGCAATGATGGCGCCGCGCGGTTCGTGCCTCCCGCCGCCGGCGCCGGTCATGCGCCGAAGATCGCCTGGTATTGCTGGAGCAGTTGCCGTTGCTGCCCGAACAACTTCGTCCAATCGGGGGCGACGGAGGTGGCGCCGGCCGGCTGCGGCGGCCCGGCGACGCCGGGCACCACCGGCTGCCAGCCCGTCGAGGCGATCTTCTGCTGCCCTTCGGCGGACAACACATAGCGCAGCCAATCGTCGACCGCCGCGGCGTGATGCGTCGTCGCCGTCTCGGCAATGGGGCTGTACAAGGCGATCGCGCCTTCGGTCGGCCAGACCAGCGAGACCGGCGAACCGTTGGCGACCGCCGTGCGCACCTCCGAATCGAGCGTGACGCCGACCTGGTAACGGCCGGACGCGACGTCCGTGACGACCTGCGGTACGGTGGCGACCTGCACGGCCTTGTTCGACTTGAGCCGGTCGTAGTAGCCGATGCCGAATCCGGGTGTCAGCGAGAAATAGCCCAGTGCCGCAAATGCGGAACCCGCGGCGGCCGGGTCAGGCAGCGCAATCTTCCCGCGATAGGCCGGATTGGTCAGGTCGGCCCACGAAGCCGGCACCGGCGTGACGCCGCGATGAGCGACGATGATCATGTACAGGATGCGGGTGCCCCAGAAGTACGGAGCCTGAAACTCGGTTGGCACGCCGCGGATATCGGGCAACGGCCACGGCTTGAGCATCCGTTGGTCGGCGTAGTTCTGCATCGACAACGGATCGGTGCCCCAGATGACGTCGGCGCGGAGACCGCCGGACCTCTGATCGCCGGCGATTCGCGCATTGAGCTGTCCGGTCGTCGCGCGGAAGACGTTCACGGTCGCGCCCGGATGCATGTTCTTGAAGCCGGCGGTCACGGCGTCCACCGTGTTCTGGGTGACCGAGGTGTAGAGGGTGAGCACGGGTGCGCCGGACGCGCCCGTGGGCTTGCTCGACGACGCGCACGCCGCCGACCCGATCGCCAGCAGTACGACCGCGCTCCAGGCGAGGAGTCGGGCGCGTCTCATTCCGGCTTCCGATCGGACGACGCCGACCCACCGCCATCGGGCAATATCGGTCCGGGGCCGAGGATCCAGTGGCAGGTGACATCGGCCGAGGCCGGGGCAGCGGCTGCGAGGTCGTCGGCCTCGGATGCACGTGCCGTGCTCGGCGCCGTTGTCGCCGCCTCGGTGGCCACGGACCCAGCCGCGGCATCGGGCGCCGGCTCCCACCGCTGCGGATCGTCGGTCATCCCGAGCAGATAGGTCACGCTGCAGTCCAGCACCACCGCGAGTTCGGGCAGCCAGCCGAAGTCGAGGCCGCGTCCGTTTTCCCAGGTGCTGATCGACCGGTTGGTGATCGCGGGATCGCCCCCGAGTCGCGCGACCAACTCGGTCTGGGTGAGGCCCAGTGCGTGACGCCGCTCGCGGAGCCGGCGACCGCAGGTCCAATGCCGCTGCGTCGCCGTCTCGCGGGTCGCGACAACCATCGCCCACCTCCTCGCCGTGGTGGGTCCGTCGAAAATGCAGTGTTCGCCGATTCCGGGACTCCCGCAACGAAAATGGCGAAATGCGCCCGATCGAGCGAGTCGCACCGGTTGGCCGATGGCGGTCAGTCGCTCATCTCCGCGAGGGGATGTACGTCGTACCGGGCGAAGTTGTAGACAGGCGCGAGCCCGAGAAGGCGTTCCAACTCCTCGTTCGACTCGACGTTGTAGATCCACGCGCCGCCATGAGCGCCGACCAAGTGGTAGCGCGCCAGGACCTTGCCGGTCCGTTCCAGCGGCTGCGCGTACGTCGGCATGCGGGCGACGGCGGCC
>DATCXD010000036.1:0-5042 GCA_036566005.1 Micromonosporaceae bacterium
GTCCACCCAGGTTCCACCCGGCTTCCACCTGGCTTCCACCTGTGGGTGGCGGTGCCCGAACTCGTCGATCCATACCGTCGTAGAGGTCAGATTCACGATGGTTGAAGGAGCTCGGGATACCTCATGGACGCGTTGCAGATCATGCTGGTTGCCGCGGTCGTTATCTTCATGATCGTCCGCCGGTTTGCCGGATCGCCGGTGCAGGCCAAGTCGCTCGCGCTGCCGGTCGCACTGACCGTGTACGGCATCTACTCGCTTGACCAGGACCTGCACGGGCGGTTCTCCGCCGGCGACATAGCGCTGCTCGCCGTTGAAGCGATCATCGGCCTCCTGGCCGGGCTTGGGCGCGGCGCGACGATCCAGCTCTTCCTGCGCGGCGGCCACCTATGGCAGCGCTACACGATCGCGACGCTCGCCGTCTGGGTCGCTCTCATCGTGCTCCGGATCGGGCTTGCGTCCGGTGGCCACGCCATCGGCGTGAGTCTGCCGACGGGCGGCACGATCATGGCGACGTTCGGCCTCAGCCTCCTGGCCGAGTCGCTGGTGGTGCAGAACCGCTCCGTGGCAATGGGAGCGGCGATCATGCCGCAGCAGTCGCGCCGCGATCGCCGCATGATCGGCGTCCGCTAGGACAGATGCCGGCGGCGGATGACGCTCGGCCGGACGAACAGGCACAATCCGGTGGCGGTCGATGACGACCGCCACCGTGTTATGACCAAGGGGGACCAGCGATGCGTACGGCGGGTGGGCTCGACGCCGTACGGGTGTGGGTCGGCCCGGAGCGGGCGGAGTCTCGTCGCCGGATACGCAGCGTCCTCACGGCCGCGGCGGTCACCTACGGCGTCGCGAGCTCGGCCCCGTTCGCGGGCTGGTCCGGTCGCCACCTTGCCATCGCGCTGCTCGTGGTGGCGGCGGATCTCGGCTGGCTCGGCCTGGCCTTTCAGCCGTTCGGCGCCGCGATATCGATGCCGATCGCACTGGTTCTCACCGGTGCCGCCGGCACCGCCTTGACTCTGGTCAGCCCGCACTCTGCGGCGGTGGTGTACATGGGGATCGCGATCGGGGCCGCCACCCGGTGGCGGCCGATCCCGTGGGCCGCCGGATTCGGTGCCGTGCTCGGCGTCGCGTACACGATCGGGCACCTCGTGATCTCCGACTCGGCGGTGTGGCTGCTCATCGGGCCCGGAGTCGTGGTCGTGAGCCTGCTCCTCGGGTTCGTACGCCGGCAGAACGACCAACTCACCACCGAGGCGCAGCTGGTGCGGGACGAACACGCCCGCTCCGCGGCTCTGGACGAGCGGGCCCGCATCGCCCGGGAGATCCACGACGTGCTGGCGCATTCGCTCGCCGCCCTGTCCGTGCAGCTCGAGACGGCCGACGCACTGATCGAGGGCGGCCGGACCGAGCAGGCACACACATCCGTACGCCGCGCCGGCCAACTGGCCAAGGAAGGTCTGGCCGAGACGCGGCGGGCGATCAGCGCACTCCGGGGCGACACGCTGCCGCTGCCCGACCTGCTCGCGACGCTCACGGCGGCGTACGAGATGGACACCGGCGCGCCGGCCTTGGTCGACATCACCGGCGAACGGCACGATCTGCGGGCCGACGTGACGCTGACGCTCTACCGGACGGCTCAGGAGGCGATCACGAACGTGCACAAACACGCGCCGGGTGCATCGGTCGACGTGTCACTTACGTACCAGCCGGATGCGGTGGCCCTGACCGTGACGAACGCTGCCCGCCCCGACGGCGAGCGACCACTCGTGGACGCCGGCGGCGGTTATGGCCTGACCGGTCTGCGGGAGCGCGCGGAACTGGCCGGCGGCACATTCACGGCCGGCCCGGACGGGGACGTCTGGCGGGTCGATGTCAGGATTCCGACGTGAGGACGACCCGGGTCGTGGTGGCCGACGACCAGACGGCGGTGCGTGAAGGTCTGGTGCTGCTGCTCGACCTGCTCGACGACGTCGAGGTGGTCGGCGCAGCGGCCGACGGCGAGGAGGCGGTCCGGCTCGTCGACGAACACGGTGCCGACGTGGTTCTGATGGATCTGCGGATGCCGCGCCTGGACGGCGTCGCCGCGACCCGGCGGATCCGCACCGATCACCCCGCGACGCAGGTCGTCGTGCTGACCACGTACGCCGAGGATGCCGATATCCTGACCGCGCTCGGTTCCGGCGCGCTCGGCTACCTGACCAAGGACGCCGGTCGCGCACAGATCGCCCAGGCCATCCGGGCCGCCGCGGCCGGGCAGGCGGTGCTCGATCCGGCCGTACAGCAGCGGTTGCTTGCGGCGGCGTCGGCCGCTTCCGTGCCGATTTTTGGGTCCCCCACGGGTACGGCACCGGACGGGCTCACGCCGCGCGAGGTCGACGTGCTCCGACTGATCGCTTCGGGACTGTCGAACCGGGAGATCGCGTCGCGCCTGTTCCTCAGCGAGGCGACGGTGAAGTCGCACATCAACCGGCTGTTCGCGAAGACCGGTGTCCGCGATCGTGCCCAGGCCGTGCAGTACGCGTACCGGCACCGGCTCGCCGAACCGTCCTGATTCGCGTCGGGCCGGTGCCGGTGCCGGTGCCGGTCTTGGACGGCGCCCGCCTCCGGCGCTTACTTGTACGGAAGTTGGCCGGTCCGGCGCCGCGCGACCGCCCATGTTCCGTGCAATTGCGGCCCTCTGGCGGCAGAGGCGCGGGATGAAGAGCGGCGGCCTGTGATGGTGTCAAGATCCGTGATCTTGACACTACAGTGACGTGATCATGCCGGGATAAGGTCTCCGGCGCTGCAAGATCGCGGATCACGGACGGGGACCGTCGCTGCCGCGTGCGTGCGTCGCCTGATCTGCGCCGGGTGAACGTGTGCCGCGCAGCGGGTCGGCGAGATGTGGGCGGCGCTACTTGTACGGAAGTTGGCCGGTCCGGCGCCGCTCGACCGGCCATGTTCCGTACAAATGCGGGCGCTCGCCGCGCACGTCCCGCGCGACCGGCCATGTTCCGTACAAATGTGGGCGCACGCCGCGCACGTCCCGCGCGACCGCCCATATTCCGTACAAATGCGTGCGCACGCCGCGCACGTATCCGCGCGCACCGAAACGGGCCGATCGCACGCCGACCGAAAGACGAGCGGACGCTGAGCGAAAGACGAGCGGACGCCGAGCGAAAGACGAGCGAGCAACGGCGAGAGCGGCCGGGTTAGCTGAACGATGCGGTGGCAAGCCGCACGGCGAACGCCAGGAACACGGCCGCGACGCCGGTCGTCAAGCCACGCGCGAGCTTGCGCCGCCGCCGGAACTGCGTCGCCAGATAGCTGCCGGCGAAGATCAGCGTCGTCAGGTAGACGAAGCTGAAGACCTCCGCGATCGTGCCGAGGACCAGAAACGATACGACCGGATAGGCGTAGGACGCGTCGACGAACTGGCTGAAGAACGACACGAAGAACAGGATCGACTTTGGGTTCAGCAGGCTGACGGTCAAGGCTCGCCGGAACGCGCCGGGTTCGACGGCCGAATCCACCTCCGCCGGTACGGAGTCCGCGTCGTCAGTGTGGTGCCGGCGATGCCACGCACCGCGGATCAGGCCGTACCCGATATAGCAGAGGTACGCGGCGCCGGCGTACTTCACGATGTCGAACAGCACCGGTTGCGCCTTGAGCAGCGACGCGACCCCGGCCGCCGACAGCGTCATGATGGCCGCGTCGCCGAGAAATACGCCGCAGGCGGCGGCATAGCCATGGCGTACGCCCCGCCGGGCCGCGGTCGACAGCACGTACATCGAGTTCGGACCGGGCAGCAGGATGATCAGTGCCGTTCCGACGACGTACGTCCACAGGCTAGTGACTCCGAGCACGATCGTCAGTCTCATGCGCCGCGAGCCGGCTGGCCAGGCCATTCCGTACGGTGGGCCAGTCATCGACGGTGATCGAGAAGATGACCGAGTCGCGCCAGGTCCCGTCGCCGCGCTTCTTGTGCCGTCGCAGCACGCCTTCCCGCGTCGCGCCGAGCCGTTCCACCGCCACGTGGGACCGGCCGTTGCGGATGTCCACCTGGAACTCGACCCGACCCGCGCCGAGCGTCTCGAACGCGCGGGTGAGCAGCAGCAGCTTGGTCTCGGTGTTGACGGCCGTACGCCACCACGGTCGCGCGACCATCGTCCAGCCGATCACGAGCGACTCGGTGGCCTCGTTCACGCCGTAGTACGACGTCGTGCCGACGACCTCGCCGGTTGTGACGTCGCGCTGCACCCAGGCCAGCCGCTCCCGGTCGGCGACCGCAGCCTCGGCCAGCGCGACCCACTCGTGCGGTCCGGTCGGCCGCGGCACCGTCATGTGCGGCCACGCCTCCGGGTCGTCGAGCGCGGCCAACAGCTCGGGCGCGTCGGTTACGGTCAGCGGCCGCATCCGTACGTGCGAACCCACCAACTCGGCGCCGTCGAGCCAGCGGGAGCTCTTGCGTGCGCCGGCCGTGGTGACGTAGGCCGGCGCCGGCACGGTCACCCCGTCGGCCGGCTCGGCAACGCCGACGGCGGTGTGCATCGGCACGATCCCGGCCCAGTACGGGAGCGTTAGGTCGGCCTCGTCGTCGCCGACCGGGCCGGTGCGCCGCTTCACCGATACGTCCACGAGATCGAGCGCGATGACCGCGGTCTTGGCCAGTTCGGCCGGAGTGGGCGGTCGGCTGTGCGCGCTGCGGCGCAGGTCGTCGGCGGCCAGGTCGAGCGACGGAGCCCGAGTGCCGTGGGCCGGGTCCAGCGACGGAGCCCGAGTGCCGTGGGCCGGGTCCAGCCACGGAGCCCGAGTGCCGTGCGCCAGGTCCAGCGCCCGAGCCGGATCGGCCGGAGTGCCAGCGGCCAGAACGCTACCGACCTTGTCCACGAGCGCCGCCATGGCCACGCGCTTGTCGGCCTCGTCGGTAACGAGTCGGCCGATGCCGTGCGCGACCACGGACCTGTAATTCGCGCTGTGGTGGAACTGCGACCGCGCGAGCACCAAGGCGTCGGTGAGGGTGGTCTCCACGACGATCGGCAGGCCGCCGTCCCGGCGCGCGGCGA
>DATCXD010000057.1:0-3245 GCA_036566005.1 Micromonosporaceae bacterium
GGCGGGAAAACAGGCCCGCCGCTCCGCTCGCCGGGGTTCGTCATGGACGCGATCGTAGTGCGCTCCCCCCGCCGTCCGTCGGCGTCGCCGGGCCGGATCCCGGTCCGGTGGCACCGGCCGCCGACCGATCGCTGTCCGACCGGACGGCTGAACCGCCCGGCTCGGCGCGGACGAGCACCTCGTACGCGGACGGTTCGTCAACGCTCTGGGCCAGCAGCGGGGTCGCGTGCACCTTGACATCGAACGTGCCGAGGGCGCGGCGATAGGCACCGACCGATTCCCAGACCGTGACGAGGCTCCAGTGCGCCGGGTCGTCGTACGCCCGGCCGAGGTCGCCGCGAATGTAGCCACGCTGGGCCGCCAGCACTTCGAGCGCGGCCCGGGCGCGATCGGCAAACTCGGTCTCCGCCGCATCATCGGTCGGCACGATGAACCGATTGACGACGATCATGTCGCGCCCCATCTCGGGTCTCGCAGGTGCCGGCCGGGTGGCCGGTGACCGCGTCGCACGGCCTGGGTTCTACCGTATACATCACCAGGTCGTACCGGTGGCGCGAGGATGGGGGCCAACGACCGTGCCCAACGGGATCATGGATCCGCTGACCAACGGCGGCCGCACCGGGGTGTTCCTCGGAGCGCTCGTGCTGGTGCTGCTCGCGTTCTTCCTGCCCGGATGGATCGGGGCCATCCTGCTGTTCGCGATCGTCGCGGCGCTCGGATGGCTGCTCTCGCATACGTGGACGGTCACTGGGCAGCAGACCCGGGCGATGCGACTGATCGTACTGCTCGTCCTGCTCGGGGCCGCGATCTACAAGATCAGGCCGTAACGCGCGGCCTAGATGACAATGATTGTCATCTAGGCGTCCGACGGCTACCGTTGGCCTCGATGGATGCCACCGAGCACAAACGCCTCGCCGCCGCCGGCGAGCTCTTGCGTGCGCTCGCGGCACCGATGCGGATCGCGATCGTGACGGAGCTGGCGGGCGGCGGCGTCCGCTGCGTACACCAGCTCGTCGACGCCCTCGGCGCGCCGCAGCCACTGGTGTCCCAGCATTTGCGGGTGCTCCGGATGGCCGGCGTGGTGCATGGTTCGCGGCGCGGACGGGAGACCGAATACTCGCTGACCGACGACCACATCGCGCACATTGTCGCCGACGCGGTCGCCCACGCGAACGAACCGGGTTCGCCGAGCAGCGCGCGCGAGGCCGTCGGCGCGACCGGAACGCCGCGATGAGCCCGTACGACGACAGCGCCACCCGGCAACGCAACACCAAACAACGCCACGCCGTGGCCGCGTTGCTGGCCGATGTCAACGACTTCCGTACCGCGCAAGAGCTGCACGGCCTGCTGCGCGATCGCGGCGAACGCGTTGGTCTCACCACCGTCTATCGCGCGCTGCAGACGATGGCGGACGTCGGCGAGCTTGACGTGATGCGGCTGCCGAGCGGCGAGCAACTGTTCCGACGGTGCAGCCGCACACACCACCATCACTTGGTGTGCCGGTCCTGCGCCCGGACCGTCGAGGTCGCCGGGCCGACCGTGGAGAGCTGGGCCGATCGGATCGCCGGCGAGCACGGATTCGTCGACATCAGCCACACCGTCGAGATCTTCGGGACGTGCCCGACCTGCGCCAGCGTCTAGTTTCCGGCGAGCGTCGGCGGCTGGTCAGGCCTCGCCTGCCGGCACGTCCGATGAGCTGTAGGTCGCGAGGCTACGGATCAACATGTCCAGCCCGAACTCGAAGCGCTCCTCGCTGTCGCCACCAGTCAGGTCACCGAGGTGTTTGGCGAGATGCGGGAACTTGTCGGCCGGAAGATGGTCGTAGAAGGCACGCACGTCGGCGATGTAGCGCTCCATGAACTGCTGCTCGGTGAGGCCACTGCTGACCTGGCGCTTGGTATAGAGCGAGGATTCGTAGGAATCTGCGGCGATGTAGAGCGAGATGCGATCGAGCGCCCAGGCGGCGACGCGCGGCGGCACACCACCGGCCAGCATGATCGCAAACATCCGATCCGCGGCGCGCAGCGTGTTGTGGCCGGTCGGAATGTTCGCGAGGCTCACCACCGCGATATCGCGATGTCGGCGAAACACCTGATACGTCTGTCGGCCGACTTCGCGCAACTGCTCTCGCCACCGCGCCGGATCGGGCTCGGGCACCTCGATCTCGCTGGCGATCCGATCCAGCAACAGATCAAGCAGCTCGTCCTTGTTTGCCACGTGCGCGTAGAGCGAGGCCGGCCCTGTACCGAGGACCTCGGCCACCCGGCGCATGCTCACGCCATCGAGACCGTCCGCGTCCAGCAGTTTCAACGCCGTGTCCACGATCACATCGCGGCTCAGCTGCACACGCGGCGCACTGGGCTGCCGCGTGCGCTTCCACGCCGGAACAGGAAGTTCGTTGGCGGTGATGGGAGTCGAGTTATCCCGGACCATGCCCAAAAGGATACCCGAGACGAACACCGTTTGTTGAACGAACGCCATTCGTTCGCTGTACGGTGTTCGAGTTAAACGAACAGTGTTCGTCCACGCGCATGACATCCGGGGGTCCCGATGACCGCATCGATCGAAACAACCACCGCCAACACCGCCAACGTCACCATCGAACATGCGGCCATCGGCCCGCCGTACCGCTGGCGCTGGTGGGCTCTGGCCGTCATCCTGGCCGCAGAGGTGATGGATCTCCTCGACGCACTCGTCACGACGATCGCCGGACCATCGATCCGCACGGAGTTGCACGGCAGCGAGAGCATGATCCAGTGGCTCGGTGCCGGTTACACGCTCGCAATGGCCATCGGTCTCATCACCGGCGGGCGGCTTGGCGACCTGTACGGCCGCAAACGCATGTTCATGGTCGGCGCGGGCGGGTTCGTCATCGCGTCCCTGGTCTGCGCGCTGGCCCAGAATCCCGAAATGTTGATCACGGCTCGGGTCGTCCAGGGTCTGTTCGGCGCCGTGATGCTGCCGCAAGGCCTCGGCATGATGAAGGAGATGTTCCGTGACGAGGAACTGGCCGCGTCGTTCGGCGCGTTCGGCCCGGTCATGGGCCTCTCCGCCGTCGGCGGCCCGATCCTGGCCGGCTGGCTGGTGAGCGCGGACTACTTCGGCTGGGGTTGGCGGATGATCTTCCTCATCAACATGCCGCTCGGCCTTTTGGCCGTGCTCGGCGGGATCAAGTTCCTGCCCCGATCCCGGGGGACGGACGCAACGCGCGTCGACTACCGCGGCATCGCCATCATGTCGGTCTC
>DATCXD010000061.1:0-2900 GCA_036566005.1 Micromonosporaceae bacterium
GAGCCGTTGGCGATCGCATCGTCGACGGTGCCCGCGGTCGCCAGCTTCGCCGCCGGCGCCAGGCCGGGCCAGCCCGCATCGAGCGGTGCCAGTCGGGCCGCGTCGAGGGTCCGCTCGACGAACGCCTGCATAGCATCGTCGCCGGTCACGGTCGTCGTGGCCGTCACCGTTCGGCCGTCCACATGCGTCACCAGCCGCACGGTTGTGGTCTCGTCGGCGACGTTCTGGTGGATCATCGAGTTCGCGAACCGGGTCAGCGCGAGTGAGGTCGTGTCGACCATGACCTCGGTTTCGGTGGCCGGCCCGGACGACGCGACCATGTCGACGATCCGTCCAGCTACATCAAGCTCATTCCGCACGCTCATCCGCGCACCCCCACTCGTACGTTGGTAAAGCGGGCCGGCGCGGCCGGGTGACCGGTGTGTCCGGTCTGGCCCGGCTGACCCTTGCCGCAGTTGGGCGTGCCCCACGGCAGGCTCTCCGACGACAGCATGTCCATTGACTGCCAGAACTTCGGGCCGATCCCGGTGTACGTCGGGTTGCGCAGCATCCGCCCACGCTTGCCACCCTTGACCTCCCAGCCGATCTCGCAGCCGAACTGGAAGTTGAGTCGCCGGTCGTCGATCGACCAGGACCGGTTGAAGTCCATCAGGATGCCGTCGTCGGTGGCCGCGATCATCTCGTCGAGCGTGTGCGGGCCGGGTTCGAGGCCCACGTTGGTCATGCGGACCATCGGCAGCCGGGCCCAGCCGTCGGAGCGTACGGACCCGGCGTAGTCGAGGCCGGCGAGGCTGGCCGAGTCACGGCCGGCCAGGACACCGACCCAGATCCCGTTGCGTACGGCATCCCGGGGCGCCGCGGCCGTGCCCTCGTCGTCGTACCCGAAGGAGCCGAGCGCACCCGGGATCCGGGGATCGATCACGATGTTCATCAGCTCGGAGCCGTAACGCAGGGTTCCGAGCTGGGCGAGGTCGAGCCAGGACGTCCCGGCGTACGCCGCCTCCCAGCCGAGAATCCGATCCAGCTCGATGGCGTGACCGACCGACTCGTGAATCTGCAGCGCCATCTGCTCGCCGCCGAGGATGAGCGTCGTCTCGCCGGCCGGGCACAACGGCGCGGTCAGCAGCGCACGCGCTTCGTCGACGATGCGTTCACCGTGCGCCGCGAGGTCGAGCTCCGTGATGAGCTCCCAACCGCGGGTGCCGTACTGGCCGCGGTAGGACGGGTAAGAGCGCCGCTGGGTCTCGCCCTCGCCGATGACGGTCGTCGAGATTCCACCGCCGCACTCGCGGAAGTGCTGGTCGATGCGGTGTCCCTCGGACGACACGAACCACTTGGTGGTGTCCCAGATCTGGTACAGGCCGGTCGATTGGTCGCCGC
The DNA here is from genome assembly GCA_036566005.1 of Micromonosporaceae bacterium. Classification (GTDB taxonomy): domain Bacteria; phylum Actinomycetota; class Actinomycetes; order Mycobacteriales; family Micromonosporaceae; genus DASQPR01. Next base: position 1,381 of record DATCXD010000061.1, read on the forward strand.
CGGCCCGGTGCATGTCGCCGGTCACCCGGGTGAGGAGGTCCCCCTTGTCGGAGAGTGCTACGGCCAGCGGGTCGACCTCGTAGGCCGACTCCCACGAGTCGGTCGTCGGTGTCGAGCCGACCAGCTCTACCGGCGACCCAGCGACCGTCGCGCTGGCGGCCGCGATCGCGGCAGCCTCCGCACCCGCGGCGCGTGCGGCGGCGTCCGAGATATCGGGTACGGCATAGAAGCCCCACCCGGATCCCACCAGGGCGCGCACCCCGATGCCGGCGCTCTCGTTCTGTTCGAGTTCCTCGATGTCACCGTTGCGCGCGGACATCGACTCGGTACGTCGATGCATTACGCGCGCGTCCGCATAGCGGGCTCCGGCGGCGATGGCCGCCTCGACCGCCGCTGTCGCCGCGTCGAATTGAGTCATGGCCCGACCATATGCGCCAACCCTGGTGGCGATGAGACCGCCGGGGCCGGCATGCCACTGACCTGGCCCTATCGATCTAACGGTAATGAGTCAGACACGGATGGCAGTGATACGCGACCGGCCCGTACGACGGGCCTCGGCCGCGGGAGCCGTGACGTCACTCGTCGGCGAGCCCGAGTGCCTCACGCAGGAACCGCAGCTCGAGGCGCATCAATGCCTCGCGCAGACCACCGGCCGCCATGTGCGAGGCGCCGGGCAACGGGATCATCGAGTGCGGTCGACCGGTGGCCAGCAACGCGGCCGACAACCGCAGCGTGTTCGCCGCGACCACGTTGTCGTCCGCGAAGCCGTGTACGAGCAGCATCGGGCTGGTCGGTTCGCCCGGCCGGACCTGTTCGTGGGCGAGTTCCACCAGGCTGTGATGGGCGTACACTTCGGAGCCGTCGCCGGGGAGGCCGAGGTATCGCTCGGTGTACGCCGTGTCGTAAAGCTCCCAGTCGGTGACCGGCGCACCGACGACCGCGGCCCGGTAGATGTCCGGCCGCTTGAGCGCCGCGAGTGCGGACAGCCACCCGCCGAACGACCAACCGCGGATCACCACGCGGCCGAGGTCGAGATCGGTCTGCTTGTCGGCCAGCGCGTGCAGCGCATCGACCTGGTCGCCGAGCACGATGTCGGTCATCCGGCGATGGATGACCTTCTCGAAGCTCGGCGCTACGCCGGGCGTACCCCGGTTGTCGACCGTGACCACGGCGAAGCCAGCATCGGCCCACCATTGGCGTTCGAGATAGCGGGCCCGTGCGGCGACGACTTCCTGGTGGCCCGGTCCGCCGTAGATGTCGACCAGCACGGGAAGCCGGCGACCGCCGACGTGGCTGCGCGGGTAGACGACGCTGGCCGGGAGCCGGCGATCGGTGACGCGTTCCAGCGCGGGTCGCGGTGCGTACGGCGGCGTGGCGGCAAGGTTCGTCAGCTCGCCGACCGGACTCAGCAACGCGCCGGATGCCGCGAGACCGGTGCCAATGGCCGACGGGCGACCAATGCCCGGCGTGAGCGGCAGCTCGGTCGTCGGCTCGGTGAGCCCGCCGTCCGGATCGTATGT
>DATCXD010000063.1:0-2791 GCA_036566005.1 Micromonosporaceae bacterium
CGCAGCCCCGTTGGTCGTCTGGCGCAGCCCCGTTGGCGGTCCGGCCCGCAGCCGCGTTTGGCGGTCCGGCGCGCAGCCGCGTTGGCGGTCCGGCGCGCAATTGTACGGGAGTTGGCCGCTGGTGACCGCCGTAGCCGGCCAAGTTCCGTACAGTTCCGGGCGCTCGCGGGTCGGGCGCTCTGGTCTGGCCTACCCCTCGGCCGCTTCACGTTCGCAGTTGTACGGAAAGTCGGCGCTTGTGGCGGCCGAGAGCGCCGAACTTCCGTACATTTCCGGGCGCCCCGAAATCCGGGCGCCTCGGCGCCTCGGCCTCCTGGCCGGTGTCCCGCCCGCGGCTGGCGTCGTCGTGCGCGATGGTGGGTCGGTTTGCGTAGTTTGCACCGGTAGTTAACAGTGCTGTAATGGGCGGCAGGCAGACTGTGAACGGTGGGGTAGGCGCGACAGCGTCACTCGGGAGCGGGGGGAGTTGGGGCGTGGAGCGTCAACAGGAGTTCGTCCTGCGTACGTTGGAGGAACGGGACATCCGTTTTGTCCGGCTGTGGTTCACTGACGTCCTCGGCACCCTCAAGAGCGTCTCCGTCGCGCCGGCCGAGCTCGAGTCGGCGTTCGAGGAGGGCATCGGGTTCGACGGCTCGGCGATCGAGGGCTTCGCCCGGGTCTACGAGTCGGACATGATCGCGATGCCGGATCCCACGACATTCCAGGTCTTCCCGTTCGAAGGCGGCCTGTCCGGCGAGAGCGCGCGGATGTTCTGCGACATCCTGCTGCCCGACGGGTCGCCGAGCTGGGCCGACCCGCGGCATGTTCTGCGGCGATCGCTGTCGCGCGCGGCCGAGAAGGGCTTCACGTTCTACACGCACCCCGAAATCGAGTTCTTTCTGCTCGAGGATTTCCCGCCCGACGGCGGCGTACCGACGCCGGTTGACTTTGGGGGCTACTTCGAGCACACGACGCATGCGATCGCGCGTGATTTTCGGCGTCAGGCCGTCCTCGCGCTCGAGCGGATCGGGATCTCGGTCGAGTTCAGCCACCACGAGGTCGCGCCGGGCCAGCAGGAGATCGATCTGCGCTATGCCGATGCGCTAACCACGGCCGACAACGTGATGACGTTCCGCCACGTGGTCAAGGAGGTCGGCCTCTCGCACGGCGTACGGGCGACGTTCATGCCCAAGCCGTTCACCGACCAGCCCGGCAGTGGGATGCACACGCACCTGTCGCTTTTCGAGGGGGAGCGCAACGCATTCCACGATCCGTCCGACCCGATGAAGCTGTCGAAGGTCGCGCGCTCCTTCATCGCCGGGCTGCTGACCCACGCCCGGGAGTACGCGGCGATCACAAACCAATGGGTGAACTCGTACAAGCGGCTGTTCCCGCAGTCGATCGAGGGTCGGATCACCGAATCGCCGGCCTACGTCTGCTGGGGTCACCTGAACCGCTCGGCGCTCGTGCGCGTCCCGGCCTACGGCAAGCCGAACTCGGCCCGCGTCGAGGTGCGATCGCTCGATTCCGCCTGCAATCCATACTTGACCTACGCGGTGCTGCTCGGCGCCGGCCTCAAGGGCATAGAAGAGGGGTACGAGTTGCCGCCCGGCGCCGAGGACGACGTGTGGTCGCTATCCGACGCGGAACGCCGGGCGATGGGCTATGAAACGTTGCCCGGCAACCTGTCCGAGGCGATCGACGTGATGAGCCGGTCCGAGTTTGTCGCCGAGGTCTTGGGCGAGCACGTCTTCGACTTTTTCCTGCGCAACAAGCGCGCCGAGTGGGACGAGTACCGGCGCGTGGTCACCCCGTACGAGCGCCAGCGGTATCTCGGAATGCTCTGACGTTCGGTGCAAGTGGCGTCGACGCACTCTGTTGCCGCCGTTGTGGCTGCGTGCCTTCGTGAAGTAGACGGCGGGTATCTTGTGCACTCGGGCGGTTTCGAGCAGTGGCCGCGTACGGTCAATCGCCGCCCAGCCGTGTGGGACTCGGTCACTTACCCAGGCCGCCGTCGTCGTACGAGCGTCCACGCCCCGAGGACGGCGAAGAACACGATGACGACGCCCACGATGGAGATGATCGTGGCACTCGTGCTCCGTGACGTCGGCGCGAGCGAGGTGGAATGGCGCTCGGACGGAGTCGGTCTGTTCGTCGACGGTGTCGTCGCCGCCGCCGGTGGGGTCTGCGTCGCCGATCCGGCCGGCGGCACTTTGGCCGTGAGGGCGCCGACGAGGTTGATGAGCCCGTAGCCGTACTCGTCGTCGCGTCCCGGCGGTCCCTTGTCGATTGCCGTTGCCGTAAGGCGGTTGACGACTTCGCCTGCCGTCAGATTCGGAAATCGAGACCGTACGAGCGCCGCCGCTCCAGCGACGATCGCCGTTGATGAACTCGTTCCGCTCCCGATGGCGTAGCCACCATTGTTGTACGTCGACGGAATGTTGTCGGATGGCGCAGCGATGGTGATGAGATTGCCGGTCACCGACACTTTGGAATGATTGCCGTGTTCGTCGGTGCCCGCTACGGCAACGACTCCCGGGTACGCCGCCGGATATTGCACGATTCGGTCGCCTTGATTGACGTTACCGGCTGCCGCGACCAAGACGACGTTGGCTTGATATGCCTCAAGCATCGCGGCGGCGATCTCTGCGTTCGAGTTGGCTCCCCCAAACGCCATGCAGATAACAGTGGCGCCATGTGTGGCCGCCCATGTAACTGCAGCCGCGTCGGATGCCCCATTCCCCAAGTCGCTGGCCGACACTCGTATCGGAAGGATCGTGGCCGATGGTGCAATCCCGAGGATGCCACTCTC
>DATCXD010000114.1:0-2850 GCA_036566005.1 Micromonosporaceae bacterium
GGTCGGGCGGCTCGGCCGCTCCAGCCGACGGCGTGGGCGGGACCGTGGCGCCCGGTGCCACGATCCGCGGTGTCGGAGCCGACCAGTGCCGGCGCAGCGACACGATCCGGACCGCGAACACGATGGACGCGGCGACCGTCACACCGGCCACCCGTGGGACGTCGGCCCACTGCAGCGCGAGCACGACGGCCGCGCCGAGAAGCGATGCCACCGCATAGATCTCGCGCCGGAGCACGATCGGGATCTCGCCGGTCAAGACGTCCCGGCCGAGGCCGCCGCCGATCCCGGTGATCATGCCGATGATGGCCGCTCCGACGATCGGCAGTCCAGCATCGCGAGCCGCCAACGTGCCGGTCGCGGTGAACAGCCCCAGGCCGGCCGCGTCGAGGACGAGCACCGTGCGCCGCAGCCGGCCGAACTGGGGGTGGAACCGGAACAGGAGAAGCGACGCTGCCACAGCCACCGCGAGATAGGGCCAGTGCGTCAGCGAATAGGGCGGGATCGCGCCGATCAACAGGTCGCGAACGATCCCGCCGCCGAGCGCCGCGACCACTCCGACGAACACGACGCCGAAGACGTCGAGGCGCTTGGCCACTCCGGCGGAGGCGCCGGATGCGGCGAACACCGCAACGCCGACGAGGTCAGCGGTGAGGCCGGCGCTGCCGCCCACGTGTCACCCCGCCGGTACGCCCCAGACGTGTGGCCACGGCGGCACCCGCACCGACCGAGATCAGCTTGGATCCGGGTCGTACGACAGATCGTCGTTGTCGTAGATCTCCTTGCACGCCGGGCAGATCGGCGAGCCGGGCTTGGCGACCTTGGTGACCGGGAACTTGAAGCCGCACAGCGCCTCGACATACGTGCCGAACACCGCGCTCTCCAGCGACTTCGTCTTGTCGACATAGTGGAACATCTCGGGGCCGGTGGTGGCCTCCTTGACATCCGGGCGTTCCTGAATCTCGGTAGCGGTAGTCATCAGGTGCGTACCTCCAGCGTTCCAGTGTGCCAGAGCGGCCGGCCGCGGTCACTGACGCGCTGCGAGCAAGCTAACGCTGCTCGACCGGGCAGGTGCCGACCAGGCCGTTGAGCGGCGCGCCGGTGGCCGGGTCGAGCCGGATGTCGGAATCGCCGCCCGACGCCGACACGTGGAAGCTGGCATTGCCGGTGAACATCGCGGTGTCGAATTCGCATGGCGCGCCGAGATTGCCGACGTCCTTGGTCGCGAGGCCGCGGCCCGCCCATACGTGCAGCTCCTCGTACGGGCCGATGTCGACGAGAACGATCCGCCGCGATCCGTCCGGGGACGTCGCGACGACCGTCGGATCGTACCGAAAGATCCGGAAGCCGTGCGCCAGTCCGGCCGCCGCGAACAGCAACGCAGCCATTCCGATCATCGCGAACCGGATCATGGGGCGTATGCGCTGGACGGCGGAATTTCGCACCGGGAACAGCACGATCGAGATCAACGCACCCAGCACGAGCAGGATCCCGACTCCGGTCAGGACATTGCCGAAGTGGCTGGTCAGGAAGACGTTGTCGGTGAAGATGCGTGCCAGGCCATATGCCACCAGAACCGCGACCAAGGCCAGGCACCCGACGGTGCCGACAATCCGTCGGGTCCAGGACAGCCGGTACGTCGGCCGAGCGTACGCGAGCGTGGTCATGGTTCGTATCTTCCCAACATATGGCCCGGTCCTGTCGACCCCGGTACCGTAACGATCATGCCGGATTACCCCACCACATACCCGATCCGGGTCCACCCTCGGGTGTCCGATGCATTGAACGCAGGGGGGCCGGTGGTTGCCCTCGAATCGACGATCGTCGCGCACGGACTCCCCCGGCCGGACAACCTGACCGTGGCACGGGACGTAGAGCAGGAGGTTCGCGCGCACGGCGCCGAACCCGCGACGATCGGCATGATCGGCGGTCAGGTCTGGGTCGGACTCGATGACGAGCAACTCACGACGCTGGCCACGGCCGGCGACGTGGCGAAGCTGTCCGTACGGGATCTGCCGGTGGCCGCGGCGGCCGGCGCACACGGCGCGACAACCGTGGCGAGTACGAGCATTATCGCCGCGTCGGTTGGGATCCCGGTGTTCGCGACCGGCGGCCTCGGCGGCGTGCACCGCGACGCGAACCGTACGTTCGACGAGTCGGCCGACCTCACAACGCTGGCCCGGACCCGCATCGCGGTCGTCTGCGCCGGCGTGAAGTCGATCCTGGACGTGCCGGCCACCCTCGAACGGCTCGAGACACTCGGCGTCACCGTGCTCGGCTATCAGACCACGCGCTTTCCCGGCTTCTTCGTCGCCGACAGCGGTTACGACCTCGACTGGTCGGTCGACAGCCCGGCGCACGTGGCCGAGATTCTGCGGGCACAGCGCGAGCAGGACCTCGGCGACACCGGCGTGATCGTGGCCAACCCGCTGCCGGCCGACGAGCAGCTCGATCCCGCGCTGCACGACGACACGCTGGCGGCGGGTCTCGCGATGATGGAGCGCGACGGCGTGACCGGCAAGGCCGTGACGCCGTTCCTGCTCGCGCACTTCCACGCGTCGACGGAGGGTCGAAGCCTGGCCGTGAACGTACGCATCATCCTGCGTAACGCCGCGCTCGCTGCTCGGATCGCGGTTGCGCTGGCCGGCCTTGACCGACCCACTGCCGCTCCGCTGTTCTCCGACGGCCTGTCGACACCGCCGCCGGCATGACCTCCCGGATCACCCACGGCCGAGTCATCGTGATCGGCGACATCGTCACCGACGTTGTCACGGTGCTCGGCGCGCCGATCGTGGCCGGCTCGGATACGCCGGCGCGCATCTCCGTGACCGGCGGCGGGGCCGGCGCGAACAC
>DATCXD010000147.1:0-2100 GCA_036566005.1 Micromonosporaceae bacterium
GGCGGCTGGCTGCCGAGCCGTACGCGTGCTGTCATCGTGTCCGTGGCCTTCACCTGGACGGCCGGGAACACCACCGATGGGTACGTCGACGATCTCTCATTTACGTTGTCGACCCGGATGAACCAGCCGCGGCTGGTCGCGCCGGCCTCGAACGTACCCGCATTTGATCATGTCTTCGTCGTGACGATGGAAAACCAGAACGCGCTGCCGACCGAGGCGCCGACCGGATCGGGCCATTACATCCTGGGCAACCGTGCCGCGCCGTATCTCAATCACACGGTGGCGGCGATGGGCTCGACGCTCGGCCAGATGTACGCGACCACGCATCCGAGCGACCCCAACTACCTCGCGCTGAGCGGCGGATCGACGTTCGGCTGGACGACGAACCCGGTCGTCGGCACGGACACGATCGACGCACGCCACATCGGTGACCAGCTCGACGAGGCCGGACTTTCGTGGAAGGGCTACGCGGCCGGTGCATACGGCGGCTGCGACACGACCAACCACAACACCGAGGCCGGCGGCTACTACCTGCCCGACGAAGAGCCGTTCATGCTCTACCGGAACGTGGTCGACAATCCGCAACGGTGCGCTGCGCACAACCAGCCGCTGACCGCGCTCGCCACCGACCTGCAGTCGGTGGACACGACCCCGTCGCTCGCGTGGTTCGCCGCCAACGCCGTCAACGACATGGAGGACGGGGGCGTCGCGGCCGGGGACAGGTGGTTGAGCCAGACCCTGCCGACAATCTTCTCTTCGCCCGCGTGGACGCAGCAGCGGTCGCTGTTGATCATTTCCTGGGACGAAGGTCATGACAAGGCCTTCGGGCCGGACTATCCGAACCACGTCGCGACATATGTCATCGGCTCGCAGGACACGGTCAAGCCCGGCTACACCAGCCCGGTGCGCTACACCGACTTCAGTCTCGGCCGCACGATCGAGGACGCGCTGGGCGTCGGGCCGCTGACAAGCAACGACCGCTACGCGACACCGCTCGGTGACATCTGGAACGACCAGGGTGGCGGCGGGCGTGGCCACGGTGGTCAGCGCAATGACGGCGGTTCGACGGTGTCGCTGCGCTGGGGAGCGCCGCAGGCCCGCGGCAACTAGGTCGGCCCGACAAACCGGCCTCACACCACCGTGTCCGCATGCCGTGGCGCGCGCCGACCCAGCACGTGACGGACGAGCGAGATCAGCACCTCCTTGGCGGAGTCGCGGCGCCGGGCGTCACACAACACGACGGGTACGTCCGGATCGAGGTCGAGTGCCTTGCGGACGGCGTCGACGCCGAACTGCTGCGCGTGATCGAACCGGTTGACCGCGACCACGTGCGGCGTGCCGGTGCGCTCGAAATAGTCGAGTGCCGGGAAGCAGTCGGCGAGGCGGCGGGTGTCGGCGAGCACGACCGCGCCGAGGGCGCCGAGCGCAAGTTCGTCCCAGACGAAGTAGAACCGCTCCTGCCCGGGCGTTCCGAACAGATAGAGCACGATGTCACCGGGCAGCGTGATCCGTCCGAAGTCCATGGCCACCGTGGTGGTCGTCTTCTCCTCGATGCCGTCCGTGCTGTCGGTGCCGGCGCTGGCCCCGGTCAGCATCTCGTCCGTACGCAACGGCATGATCTCGCTGACCGAGCTCACCAGCGTCGTCTTTCCGACGCCGAAGCCACCGGCGACGAGAATCTTGAACGCGGTGGGCGCGGTGGCCGTCTCCGCCATGCCTGTCAATCCCCCAAGTTCGTTGCTGTCCGTATGTCGGCCATCGTCGTCTCAGCTGATGCAGTCGACCGCGGCGGTCATTCGGCCACGGCTATAGCGACCGCAATCCGTCGATGACCGCGTTCAGGGTGCGATCGCCGGGCTGGCGACTGCTGGGCGCGGGCGTGTCGAGTGAAACCGCGTCGGCATCGTACAGGTCGGCGACGAGCACCCAGATCACACCGAGCGGGCGGTTCAGATGTCCAGCGAGCTCCGCGATCGACACCGGTCGCGCCGCGCGATCGACGATCTCGCGATGCTCCGGAGCCATGTCGGCGGCGATCGTCGGCCCGGTTTCGGTGGCCACGACGTGCGTGAGCAGATCGAACGGAATGTCTGGCCGGGT
>DATCXD010000161.1:0-4904 GCA_036566005.1 Micromonosporaceae bacterium
CGCGGCTGCTGGACGCCCTGGCCGCGCTACTCGTCCGCCTGCATCTCGCCGGCTTCTTCTGGGGTGACGTGTCGCTTTCCAACACGCTGTTCCGCCGCGACGCCGGAGCATTCGCCGCGTACGTCGTCGACGTCGAAACCGGAGCCGTACACCCGCAACTCTCCGACGGCCAGCGAACCGAGGATCTCGAGCTCGCTCGCGTCAACATCTTCGGCGAGATGCTCGACCTACAGGCCGGCGGACTGCTGAGCGCCAGCATCGATGCCGAGACGATCGCCGACGACGTGCTCAACCGGTACGAGACGCTGTGGTGCGAGCTGACCTACGAAGACGAACTGGGCACGAATGACGTACGCCACTACATCTCGTCGCGGATCCGCCGGCTAAACGAGCTCGGCTTCGACCTCGAGGAACTGCAGATGTCGACGGCCGGCGACCGCTACCGGGTGCGACCGAAGGTGGTCGACGCTGGTCACCACACCCGCCGTCTGTTGCGCCTGACCGGCATCGACGCCGAGGAGAACCAGGCCCGCGTGATGCTCAACGATCTCGACACGTACCGTTGCGCACGCAACGATCTTGACGAGGAGCAGCTCGTCGCGCATCGCTGGGTGGCCGACGTCTTCGAGCCGATCGTGCGCGGCGTCCCGGAGAACCTGCGCGGCAAACTGGAGCCGCCCGAGGTGTTCGTGCAGGTGCTCGAGCACCGGTGGTATCTGTCTGAGCGGGCCGGCCGCGATGTCGGCGCGATTGCTGCGGTCGAGTACTACGTCACCGATGTGCTTGCGCACCGCCCGGACGAGCAGGCCGTTCTCGGCTTCACACCGACCGAAATCGAGAAGGACACCGCGGACGAGATCGACGCGGCGGACGAGGTCGACGTCTCGCCCTAGAGGTCACAGTCAGGCCCGAGGTCGACCGGACATCGACTCCGCGGCCTGGGACCATGGTGGCGATGGATCACGTAGACGCCTCGCACGACTCGGACCGGTTGGCCCGGGCGCAGGCGGCGACGCAAAGGCATTCGAGCAGTTGATCGCGCCCTTCCAAGGCGAGCTTTACGCCCATTGCTATCGGATGCTGGGCTCGGTGCAGGATGCCGAAGATGCTCTCCAGGAGTCGATGTTGGGCGCTTGGCGAGGCATCGGCGGTTTCGGGGCCGCAGCTCGTTGCGCGCTTGGCTCTACCGGATCGCCACGAACGCGTGCCTACGCCTCGTCGCGCGGCGACCCCGCCGGGTGCGGTCGATGGATTACGCACCGCCTCGACAGGACGTCCATGATCTCGGTGACCCGGTGACCGAGCCGGTGTGGCTGGAGCCGTGGCTTTACGACGTACCCGCGATCGCCGCGCCCGAGGCCGACCCGGCGGCGACTTATCTGCAGCGCGAGAGTGTGGAGTTGGCGTTTGCCGCGGCGCTGCAGCATCTGCCGGGCACCCAGCGCGCGGTGCTCATTTTGCGTGAGGTGCTGGAGTTTTCGGCCGATGAGGTGGCAAACGTCCTCGACACCACGCCCTCGTCGGTGAACAGCGCGCTGCAGCGGGCGCGAAAGTCGATCGGTGAGCGGGTGCCGCCACGTACGCAGGCCAGGGAATCGGCCGCGCTCGGCCGAGACGGCCAAGGCAAGCTGGTCGATGCGTTCGTGCGGGCATGGGAGCGGGCCGACGTCGAGGGACTCACCCGGCTGCTTGCCGACGACGCGAACTTCAGCATGCCGCCGCTGCCGGCGTGGTTTGCGGGCCGCGTCGACATCGAACGTTTCCTGGCCGATCGCATGCTGGTCACGCCGTGGCGGCTCATCCCGCTGCGGACACCCGGGTATCTCGCCTTCGCCTGCTACCAGAGCGACCCGGCCGGCGGCGGTTTCCGCCTCGGCGCGGTGAACGTGCTGCGGATCGCAAGCGGCGAGATCGCCGAGATCGCCGGGTTCCTCGACCCGGCGCTCCACCGCCACCTAGGGCTGCCGACCGAATGGCCGGGTACCGACGTTCGCGACCTCGCCTGCCGGTGGCCGGCGGAATTGGACGTGACCAGCGAGCGGCGCGATTTTCTCCGCCGCGACCGATGAATTTCCGGCGCGAGCCGACTCTCCATCAATAAGGCGTGTTCACCCGGAGCGCGCACGGAGGGAGATTCGTCAGCATGCGCAAGCTCATTGTCTGCAACATCATGTCGTTGGACGGCTACTATGAGGGTCCGGCCAGCAACGTCATGGTCCTGCCGATGGACCATACGTTCGACGCCTACAACGTCGAGCGGCTGCGCGCCGCCGACACGCCGCTGCTCGGGCGGAATACGTACGTCGGATTCAAGAGCTTCTGGCCGGGCATGGCGAAAAACCCGGAAGCCACGCCCGACCATCGGGAGATTTCCCACCGCAACAACGCCATCGACAAGGTTGTGGTGTCGGATTCGTTGAGCCCGGCCGACACCGCGCCATGGCACAACACCCGCATCGTCCGTCGGGCCAAGGCGTATGCCGAGATCGCCGAGCTGAAGACTCGACCAGGCAACGACATCCTTGTGTTCGGCAGCCGTACGCTCTGGAACGATCTGCTGGCCCACGATCTCGTCGACGAACTGCACCTGATGATCGGCGCGGTCGTGGTCGGCTCGGGGACGCCGGCGTTCGCCGCCGAGCCACCGGGTTCGCTACGGCTCATCGACGCGCGGACGGCCAACGGCTCAGAGAACGTGATCGTGCGCTACGCCATCGACCGCGTCACACCGTGAGTTCAGCGCGGGGCGTCGAGACGCTGGCGTACGTCAGCGCCGAGCTTGAGTCGAGACGCCGCGATCGCGTCATCCAGCTGTGCCGGCGTCGACACCCCCACGATCGGAATGATCCCGTCGGCCATCAGCCATGCGAGTACGACCTGATTCGGGCTCACGCCCAATTCGGCGGCCACCTTGGCCAGGACCACCAACCGCCGGTCGGTTCCCGGGTGTCGGTAGTGCTGCTCGATCGGCCGGTCGTCGCGGGTGTACGCACCGGACAACAACGTGCTGTACGCCCACAACGCCACATCGGGATGTTCGGTCAGGTAGTCGAGGGTGTCGTCGGTCACGTACTCCTGCACTCGGGAGGACCCACGGGCGCCGGGACGCGGCCGGATGTAGGTGTGCCGCAACTGCATCGCCGTGTACGGCGTCTGCCCGGCGGCGAGCGCGGTCGCCCGGGCATCGGCCATGCGCCACGTCACCATATTGCTCGCGCCGACCGCGCCGACCAGCCCGGACCGTACGAGGTCGTCAAAGGCACCGACGGTCTCGGCCAACGGCACCGTACGGTCGTCAATGTGTGCCCAGTAGATGTCGACCCGATCGGTGAGCAGACGGGTCAGACTGGCGCGGATGGCCGCCCGGATCACTTTTGGGGACAACCCTTCGACGTCATCGAGAGTCGTGTCTCCGGGGGTACGAGGTCGTGCTCCGACCTTTGTGCCGAGCATGACCCGGTCGCGGGACCGGCGGGCGATGAGCCAGTCGCCGATCACGCGTTCGCTTTCGTCGCCGGTGCGTCCGGGCATCCAGAACGGGTAGTTGTTCGCCGTGTCGATCATCGTGCCGCCGGCGTCCACAAAACGGTCCAGGAGGTCGAACGTTTCTCGGCGGCCAACAGTGGCGCCGAACGGGATAGTGCCGAGCGCGAAGCGCAGGCGATCAGTGTCTGTCATTGCTCGAGCGTCGGAGCTGGTGTGGGCTCCACGTCAACGGGTTGACCTGGAGCCCACTCCATGTGCCAGGCTCGTCGGATGACTGCTGGTGGAATGACTGCGTATACGCCGGCCCAGGTGGTCGAGGAGACCGGCCTGTCCATCGATACGCTGCGGTACTACGAGAAGAGCGGGCTGCTCGATCCGGTCGACCGGGACGCGGCTGGGCGACGTCGCTTCACCGACCAGCATCTCGAGCAGCTCAGCGTTGCCCGCTGCCTGCGCGAGTCGGGCATGCCGGTCGCCGACGTGGCCCGCTACGCCGAACTGGTCCGGGCCGGTGATCACACGATCGACGAACGTGTCGAGCTTCTGCGGGAGCACGGTCGGCGCGTTCAGGCTCAGATCGCGAGCCTGCGGCAACAGCAGCGCTACATCGAGCGCAAGGTCGCCTACTACCAGTCGGTACGACGGCCCTAGCGTTCGTCACGGGCTCGACCATGCCCCGTTCGGGCCGGTGCCGGCTCTCGTGCGACGATTGCGTACCACGCGGCGATCTCGGCTCGCCGGGCGGCGCCGAGCTTCGTCAGGATGTGCTCGACGTGTGCCGAAATCGTCTTCGGCGAAAGCACTAGGCGCTGGGCGATCTCACGGTTCGTGAGGCCGGACGAGACCAGCGCGGCGACGTCGAATTCGCGACGGCTCAACGGATGCCACGGTTCGTCGGGGCGTGCCCCGAGGTATGACCGGGCATTCGCGTCGGCGGCTTGGATGATCGTCTCCGCACCGATCGCCTGGGACTCGGCGCGGGCGTCACCGACGAGACGTGCTGCCTCGCCGCGGCGACGGGACCGAGCAGCGATCTCGGCGAGGTCGAGTGTCGACCACGAACCCTCCCAGAAACGCCGGCGTGACCGCCACGACTCGACGGCCGCTGCCATCGCGTCGGACGCGCCGACAGCGTCCCCGCGCGCCAACCGGACGAGACCGGTCGCGTGATCGATCGCCGGCACCGTTCCCGGGATCGCGCGGTCGGTCAGCACCGCGGCGAGTCGGTCCGACCACTCCTCGGCCGCGTCGACGTCGCCCACGGCGAGATGCGCGCGCACGCCGGTCAACAAGAACGGGAATAGGTACGCCGCGTCCCTCACGGGCGCCGACGCCCCGTATCCGCGTTCGCACAACGCGATAGCGGCCTCGTGCTCACCGGAACATCGCGCCAGCTCCGCCAGCCCCCACAGCGGCGG
>DATCXD010000162.1:0-2209 GCA_036566005.1 Micromonosporaceae bacterium
GGAGGCGATCTGGCTCGTCCGCGGCGGTACGTCCGACGACGTCCTGGTCGCCTACCCGTCCACCCACCGGGCCGGCCTCCGCGAACTGGCGACGGATCCCGCGCTCGCGGCCGCGATCACCGTGATGATCGACTCAATCGACCAGATCGACTTCCTGGACAGTGTGCTGGCCCCCGGCGACCGCGAGACCGTGCGCGTCTGCCTTGATCTCGACGCGTCCTGGCGACTGGCCGGCGGCCGGGTGCACGTCGGCGTACGGCGGTCGCCCGTACACAGCCCGGAACAGGCCGGTGCTCTCGCGGCCGCGATCGCTGCACGTCCCGGCGTACGGCTCGTTGCGATCATGTCGTACGAGGCGCAGGTCGCCGGGCTCGGTGACGCGCCGCCCGGTCAGCGCGTTCGCGGCAGTGCGATCCGGACCATGCAGAAGCGTTCCATGGCCGAGTTGAAGGCGCGCCGCGCCGCTGTGGTCGACGCGGTACGGCAGCACGCCGAGCTGGAGTTCGTCAACGGTGGCGGGACGGGGAGCATCGTCGCGACCGCAGCCGATCCGGCGGTCACCGAGGTCACCTCCGGCTCCGGGCTCTACGGCCCGACGTTGTTCGACGCGTACCGCCGCTGGCAGCCGACCCCGGCGGCCTACTTCGCGCTGTCGGTCGTACGCCGTCCGGCGCCGGGTATAGCCACTGTGTTGGGTGGGGGCTGGATCGCCTCCGGGCCGGCGCATCCGAGCCGGCTGCCGAGCGCGGCACTGCCGGCCGGACTTAGGCTCGTCGGCACCGAGGGCGCCGGTGAGGTCCAGACGCCGCTCGTCGGCGCGGCCGCGGATCGACTCCGGGTCGGCGACCGCGTGTGGTTCCGCCATGCGAAGGCCGGCGAACTGTGCGAGCACGTCGACGAGTTGCACCTCATCGACGGTGACGAAGTCTCGGGCACGGCGTTGACGTACCGGGGCGAGCACCAGACGTTCCTGTAGGCAACGCGCAGGTGCCGACGCCACCGCACGCACGACGCAGGTCAGGCGCCCTGACGCTGCAGATAGTCGCGAATGAGCCCCTTGGCCTCGGCGAGTACGCGGGGATCGCCGTTCGGGTCGCGGCGGAACGCCATCTGGATCAGCGCGTCGGCCACTTCGACCGCGATCATCACCGCAAACTCGACGTTCGGCCCGCCGCGCATGTCCAGGTCGGCGACGAGCTGCCCGACCAGCGCGTTCGCGATGACCGCGTTGTTGTCGCGCTCGTCGTCGAGCAGGTGGACGTCGACGACGTTGCCGAAGTGCAGGGTACGAAAGCCCGGAACGGTCCGGTGCATGTCGATGTATTCGTCGATGCCGGCGTCCACACCGTCCCACCAGTGCGGGAATGTCGACTCCGACAGCCGGCCGGACAATCGCTCGAGATAGGCCTCCAGGCTCCGCAAGGTCAGCGCCTGGACAACCGCGCGCTTGTCCGGGAAGAACTGGTAGATCGAACCGATCGCGACACCGGCTCGTTCGGCAAGGATCGTCGTGGTCAGCGCCTCGTACCCGATCTCGTCCACAAGCTCGGCACACGCGTCCAGCATCCGAGCCACGCGGGCGACGCTGCGGCCCTGGACCGGCACGCGGCGAAGCGGGCCGGCGTTCGTGCCGGACGACGTCGCCGTTCCCGCGTTGACCTCGGTCGTCGTGTGCGCTCCCGTTCCCGCGTTGCCGTTCTGCATGCCTGCGTTACCCCCCACGCCGCCCTGTCCACCCGGTCCGCCAGCCGCCTGGGTGCCCGTGGTGCTTGCGTTCGTTCCGGTCGCGTTCAGTGCCACATCCATTGCCGGGCCGGCGTTCGCGGCCGGGGACGGGGACCGCGGCGGTGCCGGTCGGGAAGCCTGAGTTGTCACGTACCACTCCTGTGGGGTGGGCCGGGCAGATCTCGCCGCGGCGAACCGACTGACGAGCCATCTACCTGGCGTTACGGTTCTGTCGTTTCGGTGTCACGGCGCGAGAGACTCACGACACGGCCACCGGTGTCGCATTGCTCAACGAGCGCAGCGCCACAACGGTCCGCCCAGATTTGACATCGGTTTGGCCGAGGCGTACTCACATGCTGCGACCTGGTCGGGGAGGTTTCGGCGGATGCCAAGCGCGAACGGTTCGGCGGGGCCGAGCAGGCCGGCGCGGACCGGCGGGTCGACAGGAGCCGACGGGTCGACAGGCGCCGACGGGTCGACACGA
>DATCXD010000165.1:0-3398 GCA_036566005.1 Micromonosporaceae bacterium
CTTCGGGTTCCTGATCGGCGCGCTGACACCGATCGCGGCAGTTGTCGCCGGCGTTCTCGGCGACCACATCGGCCTACGCGCGACGCTGTTCGTCGCCTCGGCCGGGGTGCCGCTCTCGCTGCCGTGGATCATGTTCTCGAAGTTGCGGCGGATCGAATCCCTCGACCACCTCGGGCCCAGCTGACGTCACCGGGCACCGGCCGGCGCGGCTTGCCGACCACGACACGCCGGTCGACCCGCGCAGAATCCGGTTGCGACGCCGACCCGGTCCGAAGGAAGGGTAACCGCACCCACACCCATCTCTCTGCACGCATCAGTGCGTGCAGAGAGATAGGACATGCAGAGAGATATGACCGCTCGCGGTACACGGTCTGACGAAGGTGATCTTGGTTAGTGATTCGTGCGCGCTGAGCGCGACTGCGACTCCCGAAGATCGCGACCGGCGGCATCGGCGCCGGTCGCGGTCTGCGCGATGACGTCACTCCGACCAGCCCTCGGTAACACGGACCCGCTGCCGCCGAAGCTCGGCGGCCATGTCGCCCGCATCGCCCAGCGACCGGAAAACGTCCACCATTTCCTGACATCGCCGGACCATCGCGGCACGTCGCGCCCACCACGGTGGCTGGTCGCCGTACGCCTCAAACAGTTTGTGGAGCGCGTCGACGTGTCCCGGATGGTGCATACGGACGATCCACTCACACCACGCGAGGTCTTCGATCGAGCCGCCGACATGTGCCCATTCCCAGTCCAGCAGGCCTGTCACGACGACCGTACGCGGATCGAACAACATGTTGTTCGGGCCGTAGTCGCCGTGAACGAGGACGGTGCCGGACAAGTGATCTACATCAGGTGCCGCGAGCGATAGGGGGATCGACTGCAGTTGCCGCAACGTCGCGCCACACGACCGGAGCACCGCCCCCGCAAGGCCGGCGTCGATGAGTTCCTGGCCGTGTACGCCCTCGAGGTGCGACATTCGCAGAGAGCACCCTTCCCCGCTCGGCGTGAGCTGCGACGTGACGTAGACGGCGTCCGGGGCATCCGGAATTATCGAAGCCACGGGCAGCACCCCGCGCAACCGCTCAAGCATCGTCCGCTCGCGATTCTGGCGAGCCGAGGCGTCTGAGCCGAGGTACCGCTTCACCACGGACGCACCGTCGCCCCGCGTGTCGTTGGTGTAGCCGTGCGGCATCGGGTTCACGACGTAGGCGCCCGAAGGCTCAGCCGCGGGGCACGTCGTCGCGGACGACGAGCTCGAGCGCCGCGGCGAAGATCAGCACCTGCTGTACGTCGATGATCGCGCCGCTGATCGTCGACTCTCTGGGGTCGATCGCGGACACGTCGGATCCCCGCAGGTCGGCCCGGCTCAGGTTGGCGCCGTGCAACCAGGCGCCGGACAGGTCCACGTGCTGCAGGATGGCATCCTGAAGCTGCGCCCCGGTCAGATCGACCTCGCGCATGCGGGTGCCGATGATCGATGTACGCCGAAGATCGGCACCGGGCAGCGCCACGAAGGACCAGTCGCCACCGACCACCTTGAGCAGCCCGAACGTGCAGCGCTCGAACATGCTCCCGACGAACTTGCACTCGGTGAATGTCGCATCGAAGAACGTGCTGGTGGCAAACGAGCAGTTCACGAACCCGGCCGACGTGTGGGTCGAGGCGTTGAAGCAGCAGTCGCGAAACGTACAGTCGGTAAACGTGGCGCCGGTGTTCGTCGTGTCGAGGAAGTCGACATCGACGAACGCGACGCGCTCGTACGTCTGGCCGGACAGGTCCGAATCGGCCCAGTTGTCGCCCCGTATTTCGGAGTCGGTCGGCGGCGCGGGTGCACCGTGCTTGCGATCGGCCATGCCCGTCATCATGTCAAGGCGCGACGGTAGTTCGGTGGACCACTCGTCGGGACGGCGCGGGTTGGGCGCGTTTCGACAGCATAGGCTCGGCTACACGCATAGGACGGAGCGACATGGTTGACGCACGGGTGATCGATGGTCTGGGCACATTCGGTGTGTTCCGGCGCTCCAGCGCGCTGACGCCGGCATTCGCCGCCGAATTGGAACTGCTCGGGTACGGCGCGATCTGGGTCGGCGGCTCGCCGGACGGCGATCTGCGCGTGATCGAGGACTACCTGGACGCGACAACGACGATCATGGTCGCGACCGGAATCGTCAACATCTGGAAGGACACCGCCGAGCCGGTCGCCGCGTCATTCCACCGGATCGAACGGCGACACCCGGGCCGCTTCCTCCTCGGCATCGGCGTTGGACACCCCGAGGCGACCGGCGCTCGCTATGCCAAGCCGTACGAGGCGATGGTCGCCTACCTCGACGCGCTCGACGAGGCGCACGTACCCATGGATCGTCGGGTCTTGGCCGCTCTCGGACCGCGCGTGCTGAAGCTGGCCGCGGACCGCAGTGCTGGCGCGCATCCCTACCTGGTCACGCCCGAGCACACCCGCCGAGCGCGCGAGATCGTTGGCCCGGGTGTGCTGCTCGCGCCCGAGCAGCGGGTCGTCATCGCCACGGATCCGCAACGGGCGCGAGCGATCGGTCGGCCGAGCGTCGCGAAGCCGTATCTCGGCCTGTCTAACTACACCCGCAACCTGCGCTCGCTCGGCTTCACCGACGCGGACCTCACCGGCGGGGGCAGCGATCGGCTGATTGACGAGCTAATCGTGCACGGCGACGCGACCGCCATCGCGGCCGGCCTGACCAGGCACATCGAGGCCGGCGCGAACCACGTCGCCGTCAACCTCATCACCGGGCCGGATGAGGACCCGCTCGCGGGATTCGCCAGCTTGGCGTCCGCGTTGTTCGGCTGAGCCGCACGCGCCGCGTGAGCGAGAAACGTCGGCGACGGCCTGAGGTCACCGATCACGTGACGGCGGACCGACCAAGGACGCTGCGACGCCGGCGACGAATTCGCGGACGTGCTTATAGGCCAAACGGTAGAGTCCCGCGCCGAAACTGACACGGGCCACCCCGAGCGCGGCCAACTCCGCGACCGTCGGCGTGTCGGGTGCCGCGAGGATGTTCACCGGGGCGCCGGTCTCGTTGACGATCGCACGAATGTCGGCCGCCGAGGTCATGCGGATCGGGTAGACGCAGTCGGCGCCGGCCGCGACGTACAACCTCGCTCGGCGGATCGCCTCGTCGAGCCGCGCCGTCGTCGGGTCCGCTTCGACCTCGACACCGTCCGGCAAGGCACCGTCCGGGATTACACCGTCCGGGAAGACGCCGTCCAGGAACACGTCGATACGCGCGTTGATGACGAGGTCGATGCCGGCGGCGCGGGCGGATTCCCGTACGGCGCCGAGGAAATCGGCTTGCTCGTGGGCATCGACGAGCCTTCGCGTCGACGGCTGCGAGTCCTCGATGTTGCAGCCGACCGCTCCGGTCGCC
>DATCXD010000178.1:0-2444 GCA_036566005.1 Micromonosporaceae bacterium
CTCGGCCAGGCCGTGCGCGAGCAGGTAGCTGCGATTGGCGAGACCGGTCAGTCGGTCGTGGGTCGCGGCCCGGGCCTGGGTCGTTGCCATCCGTTCGGCCGCCGAAACGGCGACCGACTTGCGCAGGGCGGTGGCCAACGCGGCGGCCAGTGCTTGCAGGGTGTGCCGTTCTTGCTCGGTGAACGCGACCGGCGCGAGGAACCGCAGCCGCAGTTCCCCGACCGAGTCGCCGTCGGCCGGCGGCGACGCCGTAATCCGGGGATCCGTCGGTCCGAGCGGCGCGACGATCACTGCCCCGGGTCGCTCGGGCGCCGCCGCCGCCGGCCCGACGTACGTGATGATGCGGGAATCGCCGCGCAGCATCACGTCGGTCTCGGAGCGGGTGCGCAGCACGAGGTCGACCTCGGCACATGCGAACAGTTCGGCCGTCCCGTGCACCGCGGCCAGACGTACGGTCTGCGGCTCGCCGGTGCTGACGGCGTCCACGAGTTGTGACAGACGCGCCCACGCGAGTCGATCGACGCGTTGCTGCAGCCGGTTTGCGTAGGCGAGGTGAAGGGCGATCGCGAGCACCGGCAGCGCGAGCGCCATGCGCGGATCGGGGTTGACCAGGTAGCCGGCGGCGATGCCGCAGCCCATCCGGATCATCGCCATGACCAGGCGGAACGGCGCGTAAGCTGCCCACACGTCTCGGGACCGCTGCCCGTTGGCCAGTGCGATCATGGGCACCGCGATGGCTTCGTCCGTGGCCAGAGCGATGAGCGCGACGATGACAATGCGGCCGAACGTCGCGCCCGTCGTTTCGAACGGCGAACCGAGCTCACACAGCCAGCCGGCGCTCGCCGCGACGAACACCGTGACGACGTCCTTCGCGGTGTTCGCGACGATGCGGCCGGCCGGGAACCTTGCCACCGTCTTGCCGATCACCGTCGCGACCGCGATCGTCAGGATCATCCACGGCCCAGGCAGCAGCGTCAGCCCGAAGATGATCGTGAAGTCGGTGATCGACGGGCCGTGGCGCGATCCGCCGATGCGCAGCCGCGGCATGAACCAACTCGCGAACATGGCAAGACCGAGGATCGCGATGACCTGTACGGGATCGATGCGAGCGACGCGGCCCAGCGTGATCATCAGAATCGAGCCGACGATCGCGAGAAGGGCAGCCGTAACCGCGACGCCGTACACAACGGTGAGACGGCGACTCGCTGAATCGGTGGCGCGTCGGATCAGCGTGTGTCCTTCGTCGGCCGGCCGGGGCCAGCGGGTTGCCGCCGACGTCTGGAAGAAGTGCCTTCGGCACGTCAACGGCGCCGTCCAGGCTCCAAACCAGGATGGCCGGATTATTCTCCGGGATCGAGGCGGGTTTCGGCTATGTGCTGGTCGAAAATTGTCGATCAGTGCCGAGCGAGGTGGCCGGTCAGCCGGTGATTGCCTGGATCGGTCGGCCAGCGAGGGTCCGCAACGGTCAGCCCACGATGGCCCGGACCAGTGTCACCAACGACGCGGCTACGAGCGCGACCAATACGACGATCCGAAAGACGGACGTGTCGAGACGGCGGAAGATGTGGTCGCCGGCCCACCAGCCGATGAACCCGCCCGGGATGCCGACGAGGCAGGCTTGCACCGCTGGTGTCGTGAGCTCGCGACCGTAGGCGAAGAACCCGATGCTGACGATGCCGCAGCCGACGAACGTTGCCGCGATGGTGGCACGGAACGCCTGCTTGCCGTACCCGAGGGATTGAAAGGCGGCGACCAGCGGCGGACCGTTCGTGCCGGTCGCCGTTGTCAGCAGTCCGACGATCAGTCCGACGTATATCAGCGTGCCCCGCCTCTCGGGCAGTGCCGGCCGGCGCCACACCAGGTACGTGCTGACCAGCACGGCAACACCGATCAGCGCGGTCAGGGCGGAAGCGGGGAGAGCAACCAGCAAGTAGAGGCCCAGAGGCATGGCCACGACGGCGACCGCGACGATGACCCCGGCGGTCCGCCATTGCACATGGGCTTGATCGTGGGTCGCGGTGACGACCGACATGGCCAGGGACGCGATCGAACCGACGACGACGGCGGTATTGACCGGCATGACGAGCGCCAGCAGCGGAACGGCCAGCATCGCGAACCCGAATCCCGTGACCGCCTGGGCGCTGGCGGCGATCGAGACGATGGCGAAGGTCGCAATCAGCGTGGCGGGCACGCCCACATTGTGTGGCCACGCGGCGCAATGGGACAGCGGCGGCCGTTACGGCGCCGCCGGGCGGCGACTACGCTCGGCCACGTGCCCGAACAACTCACTCACGTCGACGCGAGCGGCGCCGCCCGCATGGTCGACGTGTCGGCCAAGGACGTCTCGACGCGCGAGGCCATCGCCACCGGCCAGGTGCAGACGACGGCCGAGGTCGTCGACCTGTTGCGCCGCGACGCCCTGCCCAAGGGCGACGCGCTCGCGG
>DATCXD010000193.1:0-3505 GCA_036566005.1 Micromonosporaceae bacterium
TGGCGGTCGGTCGGCCGTCGAACCGATTGTCGCCGCCGAATCACCGTGCGTCAGCGCGGCGGCGATATCGGCCGCCCACACCACGATGACGCCCCAGCCTCGGTGGTCTCCGTACGGGCCGCGCAAGCCCGCGACGATGGCGCGCTTCGCGAGGCAGCGGCGGCCGTGAATGAAGGCATTCACATCGTTTCTCGCCTGCGCGTACCTGTGGGAACTGTGTGCGACTCGCTCGACACCGAGGACTGGCGTCGCCGCGTAACTCCGACGGCGACGATTCCGAAGGCCACACCGTTCGTGAGCCTGCACGTTCGCCCTGCAGCGACTTACCGATCCGCGCGCCGAGGTCGTGGGCGTCGTCGACTCCGACTACCAGATCGATCCGAGCTTCCTGCGCCGATGCGCGCCACTGTTCGCGGACCCGGGCGTTGGCTTCGTCCAGGCGCCGCAGGACTATCGCGACTGGTCGCAGGATCCGTTCTACCGGCGGCTCTACTACTCCTACCAATCTTCTTCGCGGTCACCCAGCCGTCGCGGAATGAACACGACGGCGCTTCGCGGGAACGATGGATCTGATCGACGTCAGGCGCTCGAGCAGCTCGGCGGTTGGGACGAGTGGTGCATCACCGAGGACGCGGAGCTATCGCTCCGGTTGCTGCGGGCCGACTGGTCCGCGCTCCACATCGACGAATCACTCGGGTACGGCGTCATGCCGTTGACGTTCGAGGCGCTCAAACGCCAGCGCTACCGCTGGTGCTTCGGCGGGATCCAGTTGTTCCGGATGCATTGGCGCAGCCTGTTCTGGCGCTCGTCCGCGGGGCGACTCACCGCGGGCCAACGACGGGCGTACCTGTGCGGAGCCATCCAGTGGTACGGCGACTTGATGGGCGTCGTGTTCTACGTCCTGATGCTCGGCGGCGCGATCAACCTGGCGACCGGTGGTGGGCAACTCTTCCGCAAGATGACCGCTCGGCGCCATCAAGCGCTCCGGATCAGCCCAGCCCTTCGGGGCCCTGAGCCAGCGCCGGCTCGGGTCGACTCGCGGCGGTCCGCGCGAGCATCGATTCACGAGAAGGTGGACCGTCCGTCCCATACGTGATGCCGGCGTAGGCGGCCGAGGCGGCCGCGTGGGGCGACGGTGCACTGGAGCCCACGCGAAGCGTGAAACCGCCCGAGGCTGGTGGCGAAATCACATACGTTGGGTACGGCGATAGCCGAGACCGTATGACGACGGGCTGGCGGGAGATGGACATGAGCGGGCAAGCAACGGCCGAGATCGGTGTGACAGGACTGTCGGTCATGGGCCGGAACCTGGCCCGAAACCTCGCCCGCCACGGATATCCCGTCGCCGTACACAACCGCAGTGTCGAACGTACGCGCAGCCTCATCAGCGACCACGGTGGCGACGGAACGTTCGTAGCCAACGAGTCGATGGCGGATTTCGTCGCGTCGCTCCGCCAACCGCGGGCGATCATCATCATGGTCAAGGCGGGCGACGCCACCGACGCTGTCATCGACGAACTCGTGCCGTTGCTCGACCGCGACGACATCGTCATCGACGCGGGCAACGCTCACTTCACCGACACGCTGCGACGCGAGAAGGCGCTGGCCGACAAGGGTCTGCACTTCGTCGGTACGGGAGTCTCCGGCGGCGAGGAGGGCGCCCTGCACGGCCCGAGCATCATGCCCGGCGGTTCGACCGAGGCATACCAGAAGCTCGGGCCGATCTTCGAGACGATCGCCGCACAGGTCGACGGCGTGCCGTGCGCGACCCACGTCGGGCCGGACGCGGCCGGGCACTTCGTCAAGATGGTCCACAACGGCATCGAGTATGCCGACATGCAACTCATCGCGGAGGCGTACGACCTGCTACGCACCGGACTGGACGCTACTCCCGGCGAGATCGCCGACATCTTCCGTCGCTGGAACACCGGTGACCTCGACTCGTTCCTCATCCAGATCACCGCCGACGTGCTCGCCCACACCGACGCCGAAACCGGCAAGCCGTTCATCGACGTCGTCGCCGACCGCGCCGAGCAGAAGGGCACCGGCCGGTGGACCGTGCAGAGCGCGCTCGACCTGGGCATCCCGATCACCGGCATCGCCGAGGCGACGTTCGCGCGATCGCTGTCCGGCCACGTCGACCAACGACTGGCGGCGCAGCGCGCCTACGACGGACGAGCCGGCGACGCCGACCTCGGCAAGCTCGTCGAGGACCGCGACCAGTTCACCGAGGACGTCCGCAACGCCCTGTACGCCTCGAAGATCGTCGCGTACGCCCAGGGCTTCGACCACATCGTCGCGGGCAGCAAGGAGTACGGCTGGAACATCGACCTCGGCGCGATGGCGACCATCTGGCGCGGCGGCTGCATCATTCGGGCCAAGTTCTTGGACCGCATCCGCGAGGCGTACTCCGATCAGCCAGACCTGCCGAGCCTGCTGGTAGCGCCGTACTTCGCGGACGCGGTCGAACGCGGAATCGAAAGTTGGCGACGGGTCCTCGGTCTTGCGATCCGCGGCGGCGTGCCGACGCCGACGTTCTCATCATCGCTCGCATACCTGGACGCCCTGCGCCGTCCCCGCCTTCCGGCCGCCCTCATCCAGGGGCTCCGCGACAACTTCGGCGCCCACACGTACCAGCGGGTGGACAAGGACGGAAGCTTCCACACCATGTGGGCCGAAGATCAACGCGAAGTCGGTGCTTAGACCGGCGGCACATCCGTCGTAGCGCCCGCACGCCGGTCGACTCGCTCTCGTTGCGGAATGACGGTGTACTTCGGGTCGCGGGCGGACTCCTGACCGGCGCCGAAAATCGCGAACCGGGTGCAGACCGATCCGGCCACGAGAGCGGCACCGGCCGCGACGGAGGCAGCACGCGCCCATCGGCTCGACGCACGCGGGGGCGACATCAGCTCGACGGCGGCCGTGACCGCAGCACCGGCGACGGTCATCGCCTTGCTCGCGCGCATCAAACGGCCCGGCGTACCCGTGTGCAGCGCCTGCGCCGCGAGGCCCATGGACTCCTCCATTCGCCGCTCGGCGACCAGCTCACCGGCGGCGCCGGCGAGCGCCATGCGCCGCGCGGGGCCGGCTTCGTCGACGGCGATAGTGGCCATGCCCAAACCACCCGACGCGGCCGCGGCCGATCCGGCGAACACGAACGGCAGTTCGCGATGTGCCTCGTGCCACGCCGGTGTAGCGGTGTCCGCGAGCAGTACGGCCGTATACGACGCAACCGCCGGCGCGATGACAGCGGCGCCCAGCCCGGCCGGGCGGCCGAGGCGCCCAAGAATTCGCGTTGCCCATCCGAGCCGCGGCGGGAGCGCCTGCGCGATTTCGGCCGCGCCGGCAACACCGGCGAGCGGCCCGTACACGCTGAGGATCCAGGTGCCGACCGACATGGGTGAGGTCGGCTTGGCCACGCGCAGCATGTTGGCGAAGCGGGACGGCCGACCGAGATCGTGGACGAGCGCGGCAAAGCTGAGTGTGATCCCAGTGAGACCGGCGA
>DATCXD010000197.1:0-8220 GCA_036566005.1 Micromonosporaceae bacterium
GCATCGAGCCAGCGGGTCGGTAGGCGATCGACGTTGTCGGCCAACCGCTGCTTGCGCCAGACGTAGTCGACCGCGGGAGCGTTCCATCGGGTCAGCACGCTGACGCTGTACGCGCTGGCGAAGACCGCGTCGACCTCGGCCAGGAGCCGATCCCACGGCAAGCCCTCGTAGACCCATTGCGCGACCTCGTACGCCGGCTCGACGGCCAGGCGGACATGTGTGACGACGCCCAGCGCGCCGAGGGCGACGATCGAACCGGCGAACGAGTCCGGGTGGCTCTCACGTGTCATGGTGACCAGGTCGCCGCCCGCGGTCACGACGTCGATGCCGGTCACGGCCGTGGCCAGACCGCCGTTGCTGTCGCCGGAGCCGTGCGTACCCGTGGCTATTGATCCGGCCACCGAAATGTGCGGCAACGACGCCATGTTGTGCAGCGCGAAGCCGGCCGCGTCCAGGCTGGTCGCGAGTTCGCCGTAACGCACCGACCCGGCTACGGTCACCGAACCCTGTGTCGGCTCGACCTCTACGGTCGCGGGCAGCGCGTCGAGCGCGATGAGGTCGCCGGCGACGCCGTCGGCGGACGCGGCGGCCGCATCGGCGATCGTGCTGAAGCAGTGCCCGGTGCCCAGCGCTCGCACGTGCCGGCTGCCCGCGACAATTCGCCGCAGGTCGTCGACGGAGTGCGGACGGTGGATCCGGTGCGCGCCGAACCGTACGTTGCCCGCCCAGTTACTCGCTACCGGCATCGCGTCCGGTCGCCACTTATCGCTTGACACGCCCAGATCGTGCCATGGATCCGCCGCCAAACGTGACAGCGGCCGCAGGCACCGAGATGTCTGCGGCCGCCGTCGTCGGGCGTTGGTGCCTTACCGTGACTCCCGCCACATGGGATAAAACGCGGTCACGCCGTCGGGGCCGTACGACCCGGCGTGGTCGGTATAGCCGTGCCGGAGGTAGAGCGCGCGGCTCGGCAGCCCACTCGCGTCGAGGTAGGCCGGCGTGCCGTCGGCATCCAACCGGCGGTGATGCGCCTCGAGCAGGGCCGAACCGATGCCGCGGTTGCGCGCCGGCGCCTTGACGGTGAGGAACGCCAGGTACGCGTGGTCGGGATCGGACGGATGCGCTTTGTGCATCTGTTCGTCCAACTCGACGAACCGCGCCGTGTACGGCCCGCACGCGGCGGCCAGGCGCTCGTCGTAGTCCGGGATGTCGGGCATCGGGCCGGGCGGAAACCAGACCGCCACGCCGTCGCCCTCGCCCGCGACGTACACGTCGCCGTGATCGATCGCATGCGCGACGAGCAGCCGGAACTGACCCGCCATCGCATCGACGCGCGCTTCCTCGTCGTCCGGCACGAGCCATTGGCTGACCGGCAGGTGCCCGAACGCGCGCGCGATCGAACGCGCGAGCGCGTCAACGTCGGACGCGCGTCCGGGCCGGATCGAAACCGCTTCCGTCACGGGGCCGTCATCGATCCCGCTGGGTGTAGGTCGGGTCTTCGTAGTCCCGACTGTGCGTGCCCGACGTCTGCGTCGGAACCCCGGTCGCGGAGGCAACAGTCATGGCTGCGACTGCTGTGCCGGCCGTGGCACCGAGGCCGATCCCGTCGTACACGTCCGGCTTGCCGGACTTGAGGGTGAGCGCCCACAGCACGCCGACCACGGCGACGGCGAGGTAGAGGCCAGGCATGATCCACCGCACCGGGTCGTGCGACGGCACACCGAGCAGGTTCGCGAAGCCCAGGAGCGTCTCGTAGAGCACGTACCCGAGGCCGGCGACCGCGAGAATCGGCGCGATCAGCCGCGACCACATCGTCTCGTCGCGGTGGTTGATGCGGAAGAAGTTCAGCACCGACAGTGATGTGCCGATCAGCAGCGTCAGGATCCCGAAGCCACCGGTCGTGCCGAGCCAGAAGAACAACCGGAACAACGGGTCCCAGCCGGCCACCGCGAACACGACGATGACGACGAGTGCGACGATCGTCTGCAAGATCGACGCGATCAGCGGCGCGCCGGTCCGGGCTCGCGTGTGGCCGAGCACGCGCGGCAACACGCCCTCGCGGCCGAGCGAGAAGGTGTAGCGGGCGACCGCGTTGTGGTAGCTCACCATGCCCGCGAAGATGCTCGTCAGCAACAGGACGTGGCCGATGTCGAGGATCGTGGAGGCGTTGCCGAGGAACTTGCCGGCCACGTTGAAGATCAGGTCTGGACCGTCCTGCTGGGCGCGGGCGACCACGTTGTCTGCCCCGACCGCAACCGTGATCGCCCACGAGGTGACCGCGTACACGACGCCCATGACGGCGATCGCGAGGTACGTGGCCGCGGGCACGGTCCGGCGGGCGTGGCGCGCTTCCTCGGAGAACACCGGCGCTGCCTCGAAGCCGGTGAACGCCGTGATGGCCACCGCGAACGCGGCGCCGACCCCGGTCACAAACAGATGGTTCGGCTGGAATGCCGCCAGGCTGACGTTGCCGCCGAGCGGGTGGCCGAGGTCGGCCACGTCGAAGATGACGACCACCACGATTTCGGCGAGCAGCAGGATGCCGAGCACCTTGCTGTTGATGTCGACGCGCAACGCACCCATCAGGGCGACGACCGCCCACGCGACCAGGGCGTAGACATACCATTTCACGTCCCAGCTGAAGTGCTGCTGGAACAGGTCCTGGGCTACGACGCCGAAGAGGCCGTACAGGCCGATCTGCAACATGTTGTAGGCGAGCACGGCGACGAACGAGGCGCCGACGCCGAGCGACTTGTTCGCACCGAGCGCGATGTAGCTATAGAACGCGCCGGCATTGACCACGTGACGCGCCATCGCGACGTATCCGGCGCTGAAGATCGCCAGCACGATCCCGATCAGGACGAAAGCGAGCGGCATGCCGACTACCTGGGTGTTTCCCCAGGCCGTCACGACGAGAGCGCCGACGACGAGCAGGGGTGTCGCCGCGGTCATGGCGAACATGATCACGGCCATGACGCCGAGGCGATCCTTTGCCAGCGACGCCGAAACGACGCTGGGGGAGTTGACAGAGGGGGGCATCAGGACTCCATCGGGGGGATGAGGGTTGGGACGTGGGGGTGCTGACCGGTGCAGTTCACTTCCGTTGGGACAGGACGGCGGCCGCGATGAGGGTCTCGACCTGGGTGATCAGGGCGTGGAGGGACGGTTCGTCATTGAGGTAGCGCAGGATGGTGAGCAGGTTTTCTCTATCGTCGGCCGCGGCGTTCCACATCACGTTGTCGGTGAGGCCGGTCGCCACGATCAATCCGATGATCGAGAGGTCTTCCCAGGTCCGGATGTCGCGTTTGGAGATGAGCCGAGCGATGCGCAGCGAACGCCACTCGACCGCCATGGGGTCTTCGGCGACATAGGTCTGCTTCGACCGCAGCACGCCGCGCGACTCGACGTGCAGGAAACGGCGAGCGACGAGTCGCTCCTGCACGATCTCGACGGAAGTCTGAGCGAAATAGCTGAGCCATACGGGCAGTTGGTGCTGCGGCTCGGCGATCATCGCGCTCAGCATATCGGCGTGCTCGCGGCCCTCCGGCGCATAGTGACGCGACGCGACGAGGATCCGGTTCTGGTGGATCTGGATGTAGTTGTTCAGCACCAATTCGGCCATCAGAGCGGCGGCGACGCCGAGGCCCATCGCCTTGGCATGTAGACGTGGCCGGTTGGTTCGTCCGTCGAGACCGATCAGGTAGAAGTCGTCGGCGAGCGAGAACGGGGTGTCCTCCCAGTTGTGCACGCTCGGCAATCCTCGCTCCCGGTCGACAAAGGACATCGCAGTGTATCGGCATAGCTCCGGTCCGTAGAAGCCCGGATTTTGCCATGAATCGATCACGATAAGTAGTCATCGAACACATTAGACATAGCTCGGTGCCGGCTGGAAGTGGTTTGTCGCGCCCACTGTGCCGAATCGGCGCGCGCAGATATGTATAAGTCCAGATATAAATCAACGTAACGGTTGATATGGGACCGCCACATCTCCCGCCCTCGTAGTCGCGGTGGCCTTGGTCATCCGGTTCGTGCACACCGGTGGCATCGCGATGCTGCGGATGATGGTCGGCGCGCCGGACGATTATGCCGGCCACGATCACGCGGCTGCCGACCGTACCGCTGCCTGATCGTTTGAAGTCCGGACCGCGAGGGAAGTCTCACCGGAACATCCGCGGTGCTCACGCGCCGCCTTGCCCTCGCGCATGGAGGTCCACCCGGTGAGCGAGCAATGGTACGACCAAGCCGTCGTCTACTGCGTCGATGTGGAACTGTTCGCCGACTCGGACGACGACGGCATCGGCGACTTCCGTGGCCTGATCGGGCGGCTCGACTACCTGAGCCGGCTCGGCGTGACGTGTCTGTGGCTCAACCCGATCCACCCGACACCGAATCGTGACGACGGCTACGACGTGTCCGATTATTACACCGTCGATCCACGGCTCGGCACACTCGGCGACTTCGCCGAGTTGTTGCACCAGGCCGAAAACCGTGGCATCCGGGTCATCATCGATCTCGTCGTGAACCATTCGTCGGATCAGCATCCGTGGTTCGAGGATGCGGCCGCAAGCGACGACTCGCCCTACCGGGACTGGTACGTCTGGTCGAAGAACGAGCCGGACGATCGCACGCAGGGCATCGTTTTCCCGGGCGAGCAGACCGAGACCTGGAGCTACCACCGCGGCGCGAAGGCCTGGTATTACCACCGGTTCTACAAGTTCCAGCCGGACTTCAACATCGCCCACCGCGCGGTGCGGCAGGAGATCAAGAAGATCATGGGTTTCTGGCTCCAGCTGGGGGTGGCCGGGTTCCGGATCGACGCCGCGCCGTTCATCATCGAGGTGACCGAGCCGAACAAGCCCGATCCGTACATGGACTTCGAGTTCCTGACCGAGATGCGGGAGTACGTGTCATGGCGGCGCGGCGATGCGCTCTTGCTGGCGGAGGCGAATGTCCCGCCCGAGAAGCTGCCGGCGTACTTCGGCGATGACGGCGGCTCGGCCAACCGCATCCACATGCTCCTCGACTTCATCCTGAACGACGCGATGGTGCTGGCACTCGCTCGCGGTTCGGCCGAACCGATCGTGCTGGCGCTCGGCCAGACGCCGACGCTGCCGCCGATGGCGCAGTGGGCGACCTTCCTGCGCAACCATGATGAGATCGACCTGTCGCGCCTCACCGCCGAGCAGCGCGACGAGGTCTTCGCCGCATTCGGTTCGGACGAGGACATGCGCCTCTACGACCGGGGCATCCGCCGGCGGCTCGCGCCGATGCTGGGCGGCGACCGCCGGCGCATCGAGCTGGCGTACTCGTTGCAGTTCACGCTGCGCGGCACGCCGGTGCTCCGCTACGGCGAGGAGATCGGTATGGGCGATGACCTGTCGCTGCCGGGCCGTGACGCGATCCGTACGCCGATGCAGTGGTCGTCGAACCCCGGAGCCGGCTTCTCCGCGGCGCCGGAAACGATCCGGCCGGTGATCGATCGGGGCGAGTACAGCTACCAGAACGTCAACGTGACCGAACAGCGGCATGATGCCGGATCCATGCTCGGCTGGTTCGAACGGATGATCCGTACGCTGCGCGAGAGTCCCGAGGTCGGCGCCGGCACGTGTAGGGCGATCGACAAGGGCTTCGCGCCCGGCGTACTGGTCCACCGGGCCGACGACCAGACCGGCACCATGGTCTTCCTGCACAACCTGGCGGATACGCCGGCCAAGGTGGACCTGAGCGAGCTGGACGCCGATGCGGACCACCCCGACCAGGTCTTTGGCGATCAGACGTACGCGCGGCCGCTCGATCTGGCCGCGCTCGACCTGGCCGGCTATGGCTACCGCTGGATCCGGCTGTGCCGGAACCGGGTCGGTTGATCCCGCGTGGGCTGGCCGCTGGCGGCGCCGACCGCGGCGGCCGCGAGCCGAGCCGCTGGTCAGTCGGCCGATGCCGACTCCGATCGAAGGTTCACGTTAGCGGCGGACCGAGCTGGGTATAGCAGGAGTGCCGCTTGCGTGTGGACGGGCGCAGCAGCGCGCCGCACAGCGGCGGCGCGAGCCAATGAGTCGGCCGGCAGCGTGTTGTTTGGGGGTCAGGAAGTGGAATGGTGGGAGTTCGCGGCCTGCGCGAAGGGTGACGCCGAAACGTTCTTCCCGCGTGGTCGTGGCGTCGACCTTCGCCGGCAGGTGCAAGCGGCGAAGGCCGTCTGCGCGGAATGCCCGGTGCGCAAGAAGTGCCTCTCGTGGGCGCTGACCATGAACGTCAGCGGCGTATGGGGTGGCTGCAGCGAATACGAGCGGCGGCGGATCCGCGCGACGGCGAACGCCGCCGCCTGAGCGCCACCGCCTGCGCTGTTGCCTCGGTGTTGTTGCCTGACCCTGTTGTTGTCTGGGTGTTGTTGCCTGAGCGCCGCTTTTGAGGGAACGAAAAGCCTTACGACGAGCCGAGATAGACGTCGCCGGATTCGGCCAGGCGCCGCACGTAGTCGACGATGAAAATGAGGTCCCGGTCCCCGAAACCGTGTGCGGCGGCGCCCGCGAAATGCGCCAGGGCGGCGGCCGCCGTGCTCATCGGGACGGCGGCGTCCTGACCGGTCGCGATGATCGCCCGGAGATCCTTGCGTACGCCGGCGACGTCGAACCCGACCGCGCCGCCGCCGAGCAGCACGGCCGCCCGATCGCGCAGCAGCGGTGGCGCCGTGTGCGAATCGAGGATGACGTCGAGCATGGTGCTCCGGTCGAGTCCTAGGCGTTCGCCGACCGCGAGCCCCTCGGCCAGCGCGGCGAAATAGGCGCCCATCGGGGCCATCAGCACGAGCTTCATCGTCGTCCCGGCGCCGACCGGTCCGACGTGGACGATCCGGCGGGCGTACGCCTCGATCGCCGGGGTGGCCGTGGCCACGTCGGATTCCGTACCGCCGCACATGACCAGAAGCTGTCCGGCGCGGGCAGCGGCCGGCGGACCCGCAAGTGGCGCGTCGACGAGCCCGGCGCCGGCGCTGCGGACGCGATCGGCGAGCCGTGCGATCGTCGATGCGCGGACCGTGCTCGCGTCGATGAACAGCCGTCCGGTGACGTCGGCGTCGAGTAAGTCCGCGTACACGCTGTCGACGGCCGCGTCATCGGTCAGCACCGTGAGGATGATGTCGCTGGCGGAAACCAGCTCGCCGAGCGACCGGGCATGGGTTGCTCCGGCGTCGATCAGCGGTGCAACCCGTGCCGCCGTGCGGTTGTAGACCGCGAGAGGGAACCCGGCGGCGAGGATGCGGTCGCCGATGGCCGAACCCATCCGGCCGATGCCGGCGAGACCAATGCGAGGCTGCTGCACAAAACCGACCCTACCGGTCGCTCAGTCCTCTCCGGATTGGCCATCGGAGTCGCCGCCATGGCCATGCCCGCCGTGCCCTGTGCCGTCCTTACCTTTGCCGTCGCCGCCGTCGCCGCCCTTGCCGGAGGACGCGGACGAGGGGGACTTTGACTTGGCCTCCGTCGAGGTCGTCGTTGCGGTGTGGGTGGGATCGGTTGTCGCGGTCGTTGCCGGTGCCTTTGTCTGGCAGTCGGTGCCGTTCAGGGTCACAGCGGTCGGGATCCGGTTCGTTCCGTTGTAGACGGCACTGATCGGCACGACCACAGATTGACTCACCGCTAGCGGCTGCGCACCGACCGTTTCCGCGACCACGGTCTTCCCGGTCTGGGTGATCGCGGCGGCGTACGGCTTGCCTTCGGTCGGTGTCACGGTCACGTGGCTCGCCGAATCCGTCATCGCGACGACCTTCGTGTCACGCGCCGCCGTCGCGTTCGCCGGGCTGAGGCGCTGGCCAGCGGGGAACACGAATTCCATACGCCAGCCGCGCAACGCGACATCGCTCGCGTTGGTCACCGTGACGTGGCCCGCGAAGCCGTTGCCCCAGTCGCGATCGACGGCGAATGCCGCTAAGCACGGCGAAGCGCCGGCGTAGATCGCACCGGAGTCGTCGCCACGGCCGAGCGCACCCCAGGCGACGCCCAGGAGCGTCAACGAGACCGTCATGATCGCTGCCGCGAGCACGTATGCTCGCCGCCGGCCGGTCGGTCGCTCGATCCGCGGCACAGCACCGGCCCGGCCGGTCATCTCGGCCCGGTCGGGACGCACCATCGACTGCGTCATCGACAAGGCGGCTCCCTGGTGGTGTCGGGGGAACGGGGTCCTTGGCCGCGGCGAGACCGGTCCGTCTGCGACGGGCGCGGCCGATAC
>DATCXD010000200.1:0-7289 GCA_036566005.1 Micromonosporaceae bacterium
TGCAGCAGCCGCGAGCACCGGATCGATAGGTCTGCGGGTTACGCGACAGGGCCAGGTGAACGCCGGTCACGTCGTGACCGGCCGTGGCCGCGCGGGCCGCAGCGACGGCGGAATCCACTCCGCCGCTCATTGCCGCCAGCACACGCATGCGGCCAAGCGTAGCCGCTGGCCCCGCCGGCCGCCGCGCGCCACGAACGTGGCGATCTTCACGCCCAGGTCGATGGTTCGGCTCCCCGGCGGCGACGTGGCTTCAGCGTGCCGACGACGCCCGGTTCGCCCGGCGTGCCCGCTCGACCGCGCCGGGCAGCACCGCGAGCAGCTCGTCGATGTCGGCCGCGGTCGAGGTGTGGCCGAGGGTGAACCGCAGCGAGGATCGGGCCCGATCATCGTCGGCACCCATCGCGAGCAGGACGTGCGAGGGCTGGGCGACGCCGGCCGAGCAGGCCGAACCGGTCGAGCACGCGATCCCGGCCGCGTCGAGCAGCAACAGGAGGGCATCGCCGGCGCAGCCCGGGAACGAAAAGTGGGCGTTGCCCGGCAGGCGGTCGATCGGGTCGCCGTTGAACAGCGCCTCCGGAATCGCTACGCGGACTCGCGCCACGAGCTCGTCGCGCAGCGACGACACCGTCGCGGCATATTCCTGCTGACGTTTCACGCTCGACTCGACGGCAACCGCGAACGCGACGATCCCGGCCACATCGAGCGTTCCCGACCGTACGTCTCGCTCCTGTCCGCCGCCGTGCAGCAGCGGGGTGCAGGCGACGTCGCGGCCAAGCAGCAACGCGCCGACGCCGACCGGACCGCCGAGTTTGTGCCCGGTCACCGACATCGCGGCCACCCCGGACGCGGCGAAGTCCACCGGCACCTGACCGACCGCCTGGATGGCGTCGGTGTGCATCAACACGCCCGCATCGGCGGCGACCGTGGCCAGGGCGGGCACCGGCTGTACGGTGCCGATCTCGTTGTTGGCCCACATCGTCGTGACGAGCGCGACATCCCCGGCGTCGCCAAGCGCATCGCGCAGCGCGTCGGGCTGCACCCGCCCTAGGCCGTCGACCGGCAACCAACTGACCTGCGCGCCCTCGTGCCGTGCGAGCCACTCGACCGAGTCCAGGACCGCATGGTGTTCGATGCTGCTCGCCACGATCCGGTTGCGGCCGGCCTGCGCATCGCGCTGCGCCCAGAAGATGCCCTTCACCGCCAGGTTGTCGGCTTCCGTGCCGCCACTGCTGAAGATCACCTCGGACGGTCGGACGCCCAGGGCGGCGGCAATGGACTCGCGAGACTCCTCGACCCGGCGCCGGGCCAGGCGGCCCGGTGCATGCAGGGATGAGGCGTTGCCGACCTCGCGCGCCGCGCCAACGTAAGCCTCGAGCGCCTCGTCGAGCATCGGCGTCGTCGCGGCGTGATCAAAGTAAGCCATCACCCCACAGCCTATCCGCCGCGGCGCGTCCATCGCCGGCCCGACGCCCCTTACCGAATGGCGACGGATTGCAGTGCCGTGATCCACTGATGCGCGGGGTACGCGATGGACAAAGCGTCGACGAGCCAGCGCACCGATTCGGCGTCGAGATCCGGGGCGATGGCAACGAAATCATCACGATCCTTCGGCCGCAGGTTGGCAGCCTTGTAGAGCAGGACACCCTCCGGGCGCAGGTAGGGCACGCCGTCCCGAGTGCGAGCGACCATGCGGCCCATCGGCCGGCGGACCCGGTCGTCGCGCCGGAAGATCCACGTACGGTCGCCGCCGGTCTCGAGGAACAGGTCCGTACGGTAACGGCCGCCCTCGGCCCCCCAGACCTGCTGTACGGGTGCCTTCGGCTTCGCCCCACGCAGCGGCCAGACGGCGCCGGCATGCACGCCGTACAGGTCGAGGTCACCGAGGGCGGCGGCAAACGTCGGATAAGCGGCACGCGGGATCGCGATCTCCAGATCTTCATGATCGCGAAGCGGGCCGAGGTCGTGATCGGCTCGCCACAGTTCAAGTGCCCAGCCACCGGCGACATGCCACGGCCGGTCGACGTGGGCGAGCCGGTCGGCGATCACCCGCGGATGCCACGGCGCCCAAGCATCGATCGGGGGCGCCGACATCGAGCGCACCATCACGTCAATGTCCAGCGACGCGTACCGGATGCCGCCGGCACCGTCCGGCTCGGTCCATCGAGTGACGATCGGGCCGCGGGGCCAGACCACGTACCCGAGACGCTCGTAGAGCCGCTTCGCGCCGGGATTGTTTAGCCCGACGCCGAGGATGAGCACGTCGTGGCCGTGCGCACGGGCGGCGGCCTCACACGCGTGGATCAGCGCCGTCCCGATCCCCCGGCCCTGCCAGGCCGGGGTCACTTCCAAGTGATTGAGCAGCGGTACGCCCGGGAACTGGCGCCGCAACTCCGGCTCCTCATGGACCTCGCGGTAGAGATAGACGTCACCGACGACGTTGCCGTCGAGCCACGCCACGAGGAGTTCGCCGGCGCCCTGCCGGGTCCGCCCGATCCGGTCGGTGAAGAAGTCGGGCTGACCCATCGCGGCCACCAGCGCGTCCAAGTCGCCCTTACCCGCGACCCTGATCTCCAGCCCCTCCGGCGTCCGCACCGAACCCGACACGCGGCCACTCTACGTGCGACCCGTTCGCATCTCCCGTACATTTCCACGGTCCAGTCCCGCCTCGCCGCCTCACCCGCGGCCGCGCAACGCTCAGCCCATCCCCAAGATCCGTGATCTTGCAGCACCAGAAGCCTGATCTTGGTCTCGACCGGCACTTCCCGCTGCAAGATCACGGATCTTGGCATCCGGCGAACCAGTCTCTTCACGTGACGCCGAGCAGCTCCGATGTCACGCCCACCATCCGGCACCACGTACCCCCGAAAAGCCCTAACCCCACGCGATCGACGGACCGCACCCACGACAAAGGCCGGCCCCCGGTTTACCCACGAAGACCTAATGGCTCTTCACAGTCGAGTGGGTAAGGCGGGGGCCGGCCTTTCAAGAACGTTAGCGACGCTTACGAATCTCGTCCTCGGCCTGCGGAACGACCTTAAATAGATCCCCGACGACCCCGAAGTCCGCAAGTTCGAAGATCGGCGCCTCGGAGTCCTTGTTCACCGCGACGATCGTCTTCGACGTCTGCATGCCGGCCCGGTGCTGGATCGCCCCGGAGATGCCGAGCGCGATATAGAGCTGCGGCGACACGGTCTTGCCGGTCTGTCCGACCTGGAACTGATGCGGGTAGAAGCCGGAGTCGGTCGCCGCGCGCGATGCTCCGACCGCCGCGCCGAGCAGATCGGCGAACTCCTCGACCAGCTTGAAGTTATCGGCGCTGCCGACACCGCGACCGCCGGACACCACGATCGACGCCTCCGTGAGCTCCGGGCGCGAGCCCTTCTGCTCAGCCTTGCGCTCGACGATCTTCACCAACTTGGCCGCATCGTCGACGGTCGTGTCCAGCGTCTCGACCTCCGCCGTCGCCGGCGCGGGGGTCGGCGTGAGTGAGTTCGGGCGTACGGTCACCAGCGGCAGCCCTCGGCTGACCTGCGACTTGACGATCGTCGCGCCGGCGAAGACGGACTGCGTCGCCGTGCCGTCCGCGTCCAGCGAGAGCACGTCGGTCAACAAGCCGTTGTCGAGTTTCACGGCGACGCGGGCGGCGATCTCCTTGCCCTCCTGCGTCGAACCGAGCAGGACGGCGGCCGGCTGCGCGGTCTTGATGAGGTTCGCGAGGATCGCGGCCTTCGGCGCCACGAGGTGTCCGTCGATGTCGTCGCTCTCGGCGACGTACACCTTGGCGGCGCCGAATTCGCCGAGCTTCCCGGTGATCGCGGCGGCGGTGCCGGGCGCGCCGAAGACGATGGCCGCCGGCGTGCCGAGATCGCGGGCCAGCGTCAGCATCTCCAGTGTGACCTTCTTGACCGCGCCGCCCGCGTGCTCGACGACTACCAGAACTTCAGACATCGGATCGGCCCCCACTCACACAAACTTCTCGGCGGTCAGGAATTCGACGAGCGCGACGCCGCCGTCACCGGAATCCTCGACGCGCTGGCCGGCCTGGCGCGGCGGCCGCTTGGTGGCATCGACGACCGTGCTGGACGCGCCAGCGAAACCCACTTCGTCCGCGGCGATTCCGAGATCGCCCAGCGACATCACCGTCATGGGCTTCGACTTGGCCTGCATGATGCCCTTGAACGACGGATAGCGCGGTTCGTTGATGGTGTCCCAGACCGATACGACGGCCGGCGTCGTCGCCGTAACGACCTCGAAACCCTCTTCGGTTTGCCGTTCGGCGGTCAGCGAGTCGCCGTCGATGGTGAGCTTGCGCACGCCGGTGATCGCCGCGATGCCCAGCCGCTCGGCCAGCATCTGCGGCATGACCTGAACCCGCCCGTCGGTGGATTCCGCGCCCGAGATGATGATGTCGGCGCCCAGCGTGCCGAGGGCCGCGGCCAGTACCTTCGAGGTCGCGAGCGCGCACGAGCCGTGCAGCGCGTCGTCCTGGACGTGCACTGCCTTGTCCGGGCCCATCGACAGCGCCTTGCGGATCGACTCGGTCGCCGATGCCGGACCCATGGTCAGCACGGTGACCTCGCCACCGTGGGCTTCCTTGATCTTGAGGGCCTCTTCGATGGCGTACTCGTCCATCTCGTTGATCACATTGCTCGCCGACGCTCGGTCGACGGTCTTGTCGTCACTGCGCAGATTGCGTTCCGACCCCGAGTCGGGCACCTGCTTGACGAGTACGACGATATTCATGCCGGCTCGACGACCTCCCAATTCAACGACGCTGCTCGCGAGTTTTCTGCCCGACGGCGCATCGGTCAACTTCTGGCTGTGTGGGACTGGCCACTGGACGGAATGTTACTCGCCGGTAACGTGGCGGCGCGAGGAGGCGGCCCCGTGAATGACGTCACGGCAACCATGTCGCGCGCTAGCGTGGGCACCGTACCGAGAGGTGTCGGATATGCCACCACATGGTGCGCCGCTTTTCGGGCACGGGTCATTCGGTGATCCGGCCGAGAATCCGCACGGACCGTCGATCCCGGAGCCGCCGACGTTGTCCGTCGCGCACCACGCCCAACTGGCGCCGGCGGATCATCACTGCACGTGCGGGAAGATCCGCGAGGCATGCGTACAGGACGAGATCCGTGCGCTCTTCGCCCTGTTCTCCAATCCGTCTCCCGCACGCCCCCCGAAATAGCCGGCGAAGAGCCAAGTACCGAGCCGGGGCGCTCGGCCGGCACCCGGCCCCGCCGCCATCTCCCACACATTCCGCGGGTGTCTCGGCGCCTCGCCGTGCTCGCAACGCTCAGCCGGCCCCAAGATCCGCGATCTTGCAGCACCAGAAGCCTGATCTTGGACTCATTCGGCCCATTCCGTTTCAAGATCACGGATCAAGGAACGTTTGGTCGCCACGCAACCGTTCCCGTTCCACGTACACCCGTAAAGCCTTGACCCCGCGCACGGCGACGCCAAGCGCACGGCGGCGGGGCGGCTTGGCCCCGGCGTAGATCAAGCCTGGCCACTGCGGCGTGGGTAAGCCGCCCCACCTATGCCGAGTTACGAGCTAGGAGCCGAGCGCCGCCGAAACCTTGCCCAACATCGACGTCTCCGGCGGGCTCACACCCTTGGCCGCCTGCGCAGCGTTGGTGCAGGCGTCGATCACAATGTCGCGGTAGGCGTCGGCGTCGGCCGGTGCCTTGCGCTCCAGCGCCTTCACCGAGTTCGACAGTTCGCTCAGCACACCGGCCTCGAGCTCGGCCGGGTTCCCCTTGGGGATGCTCGGCATGCTCATCCCTCGGAACACACCTTGCATGTCGCCACTCGCCTTGGCGAACGATTTCGACGCGGCGAAGCTCTCCTTGACCATGTCGAGCATGCCCGGCTCGGCGTTGGAGACCAGGAAGACTGCTCCGTAAGCGGCGTTGCGCAGTGACTGCTTCTCGGAATCGGTGTAGTCGGTCATGACTTCATCCTGACCGGCACGCGGGCGTCGACCGGGAGATATGCCCATATTCGTCGGCCAGATCCGCACACCGCCCGAGTCCGTACGCATGACGGCGATAATGGCGCTGTGCTCGCGAACGTGCGTCGATGGTTCGATCCGGACGAAGCCCGCGAGGTCGGCACGACGCCCGACTACCGGTTCTCGCTCGCCAACGAGCGCACGTTCCTGGCCTGGATCCGGACGGGTCTGGCGTTGCTCGGCGGTGGTCTGGCGATCGCCGGCTTCCTCCCCCCGCTGCACGTGCCGCATCTGCGTGAAGTGCTGGCGATCATTCTGATGGCGCTCGGCGGCGTGATCGCGATTCGAGCGATCGACCACTGGGCGCGCTGCGAGCGGGCGATGCGGCTCGGCCAGCCGCTGCCCCCGTCGCATTTTCCGGCGATCCTCGCCGTCGCCGTCGGCCTCGGGTCGATCGCGCTCCTGGTCGCGATCGTTCTGCCCGGGCACTGGAAATGACCGGCCGCCGATGACTGACATGCCCACCGGCGGCCGACGTGGGCCGATGTGGAGCGGCGCCGACGGTGCGAGCGCGGAGCGAACCCGATTGGCCTGGCGGCGTACGGCCCTGGCCAGCACCGCCGTCGTGCTGCTGACCATACGGCTGGCCACCCGCGACCGTTTCACGGTGCTCGGCGCGTTGGTGATCGCCGCCGCGCTGCTCCTGTGGCTCGCGCAGATGTGGCTCACCCAGCGCCGGATCCACGCGATCGACCGGCACGAAACGACCCAGGTCATGCGCGCGCTGCCCGCGCTGTCGCTGACGGCGATCGCGTTCGCGCTGCTGGCCGTCCTGCTGATCCTGACGCATTGAGAGTCAGGGCGCTCGATCGACCAGCGTCATGCCGCGCAGCATCGCGAACGCGCGGACTTCATCGGCTTCGTACGCGAGGTCGTGGTATTCGCCCACCGCCGCTGCCACCCGAGATCGGGCGACCTCCCACCGGAGCCGGTCACGGATGAACGGCACGACCATCCCGATGTCGTACGGCGGACCGCCGGCGCGCCGGTACTCCTCGAGAAATCCGCGGGCCCGGACCGGGTCGAGCGCTGATTCGGAGTGGCCGAACTCCCACACCGACCAGGCCAGCTCAACCGACACCGCGTCGGTGCGCGCCTCGTCCCAGTCAAGTAGCGCGAGTCGACCGTCGCATTCCAGGATGTTGCGCCGGTAGAAGTCGCCGTGTACGGGCCCGCGCGGCGCCGAAATACCCGCGCCGGAACGCCATGACGCCAGCGTCTCGTCGAGTTCCGAATCCGCCATGTCGGCGAGTGTTGCCGCCCGCGGCCGGCCGGC
>DATCXD010000214.1:0-2970 GCA_036566005.1 Micromonosporaceae bacterium
CGCCGGGGCCATACCGAGGACGTCGTCACCGGTCAGGTGCGCCCCACGGGCCCAGTCCACCGCACGCATCGGCTTCTTCCCGGCCGCCTGCACGTCGCCCAGTACGACCGGGTCCGTCGCCGTACCCACCAGCACGCGTGCTTTTTCCACGGCAACCCGGCCCGGCTCGACATGCGGCGCGCCGCCGGTCGGACGTACCGGCATAATCTTGAGGCGCTCGCCGCGGAAGGTCGTCCACGCCCCCGGCTCTGGCGTGCACGCGCGCACCCGGCGATCGACCGCGAACGCCGGCTCGGACCAGCGCACCTCCGCGTCGGCGACGGTGATCTTCGGGGCGATCGAGACACCGTCGTTCGGCTGCCCGATCGCATCGACGGTGCCGGCCTCGATCGCATCGAGCACGGCGATCAGCAGCGAAGCGCCGCCGGTCGACAGCCGATCCAACAGGTCGCCGGCAGTGTCGTGCGGCCGGATCTCCTCGATGAGCGTGCCGAACACGGGCCCGGTGTCCAGGCCCGCTTCGATCTGGAACACCGAGGCACCGGTGACCGCATCGCCGTGCAGTACCGCGTGCTGGACGGGGGCCGCGCCGCGCCAGGCCGGCAGGAGCGAGAAGTGCAGATTGATCCATCCGTGTACGGGTATCGCAAGCGCGGCCGGGGGGACCAGAGCACCATAGGCGACAACCGGAACGCAGTCCGGAGCGATCTCGGTCAAGCGGTCGAGGAACTCCGGCTCGCGCGGCCGAACCGGAGTCAACGTCTCGACACCGCGCTCATCGGCCCACGCACCCACCGGCGACCGTCGCAGGCTACGGCCGCGACCGGCCACGGCGTCCGGCCGGGTGACGACCGCGACGAGATCGTGCCCCGACGCCGCGATCGCATTGAGGGCAGGCAACGCCACGGCCGGGGTGCCGGCGAACACCAGACGCATCAGGCGGCCCGGACGATCGGAGCGCTTCGTGGACAGATCACCGCAGGCGCCCGGGTGTCACGCCCGGCAGTCCGCCCGGCCCGTGCGGGCTGAGCTTGACGACCGGTGGTGAGTCGCCGTACCACTCGGCGGCGCGGATCTCTTTCATCGCGAGCTTGCGGGCGGCGGCGTCGAGCCGATCCAGGAACAGCACACCGTCAAGGTGGTCGGTCTCGTGCTGGACACAGCGCGCCATCATCCCCGCCCCGACGATCTGCATCGGATCGCCGAACTCGTTGAATCCCTTGGCGATCACGTTCTGCCGGCGCTTCGTGTCGTAGTAGACCCCCGGGATGGACAGGCAACCCTCCTGGCCGTCCTGCTCCTCGTCATCGGGAAAGCTCAGCACCGGGTTGATCAGATGACCGACGACATCGTCGACATCGAACACGAACACGCGCAGGCCGACGCCGATCTGGGGAGCCGCGAGGCCGGCGCCGCCGGCGTCCAGAAGTGTATCGGTCAAGTCGGCGACGAGCGTGCGCACCTCCTTGTCGAAATCGACGACCGGATCGGCCGGCGTGCGCAACACCGGGTCGCCGAAGAGGCGGATCGGGGTGACGGACAACGGAACTCCTCGCGCTGAGCTATGTGTGGGTGCGACGTTCGAACTTGCGGCTTTCGGGCACACGGTGCGATCGCGCGCCGATACGGCTCCGGGCCGACCTCGGCGCGCGATGAACAACTACCAGTCTACGGGCGTGGGCCGGGCGCCCACTTTGGCCAGCTCATGTAACTATTGGCCCGAAATGTTACCGTTTTTGTATCGGATGGCGGGCGCCGCGCGACCGGCCGGACCGCCCTTCGCGGTCAGGAGGATGTCATGAGCTTCATCCAGATCATCGAGTACGAGACCGAACGTCCGGACGAGATCATGGCGCTCGACAGGGAGTTCGAGGACGCCGGGATGCCGACCCGGATCAGCCACATGCACCTGACGAAGGACCGCGAGAACCCGAACGGGTACGTGACGATCGTCGAGTTCCCGTCGTACGAGGAAGCGATGGCCAACAGCAAGGCACCCGAGACGCAGCAATTTGCCGCTCGGATGACCGAGTTGTGCACCGGTCCGCCGCGGTTCGTCAACCTCGACGTGCTCCGCGAGCTGCCGTAGGACCCACAAGCTGCCGTAGAACCCACGAACTGCCATAGACCCGCGAGCCACCGCGCAGCCCGGCACGCGATTCGACCGGCGAGGAGTTCCGGCCGAAAGTCGGTCACGGCTGCTGGAAGTCGCGGGTCTTCCAGATCTGCGGCGACTCGTACTGCTTCACCTTCGTGACGTAGTCGTGACTCGCACTCGTGTGCCATCGGCCGGAAAACCATCGGCCGACGCAGCCCCAGGCGTCCCCGGACTGGTACTGCTCGCCCCGGTCGACGGTGTTCAGCCACGTCTCGTAGCCGTCGTAGCAGGACCGCCAGATGCCGTACGCCAGGTCGGCGTCCATCGCCGTCGAGCGTCCGAAGCCCGGCCAGCCCGGCTTCATGTACGGCCACCGGTCCTGCAGGATGCCGTAGCTCTGCGGGCACTGACCGGCCTTGCCATCGACGCCCAGGCCGTGACCCGGCGGGCACGCGGTCGCGTCGGAGTCCCAGTCGCCGAGCGTGTCCTGACGCCACCAACTCTCGACCGCGGCCTGGGCGAACACGATGTTCTCGTCGATACCCCACTTGCACGCGACCCACCGCAGGATCTCCTGCGTCGAGCCGGTGAAGTTGCCATCGATGCGGGGTGCGATCGAACTGGCCGCCTTGGCCGAGTCGCCGGCGAACAGGGATCCGGCCACGTGCTGGCCGGTGGTGTGGTTCGCCGTCCCGTTCAATCCCTTGTTCTCCGCTATCGGTCGGGCGCGCACCCAGGCGGCGCACTGCGCGCCGGTCGGCAGTTTTGCGCCCGGCGCGAGCGTCGCGAAGTGCGTCGGCCCGCTCGCGGACTTGGTCGTCGGTGACGTCTTCGTGCCCGCGGTGCCGGCCGACGACCCCGGTGCAGCCGCC